>JAVEWL010000323.1:0-6376 GCA_034004565.1 FCB group bacterium
GCCTGAGGAAATGGGAAGTATGAGAGTAATGGGACCTATGGGAGTTATGCGCCCATAGGTCCCATTTAATTGAGAGAAGCTAAACGGATTCGTTTGGGGCGAGCAGCAGCGCGCCTACGAGGACAATGGCTTCGCCCAGCGCGCAAACGTCGATGGTGTAGCGGTCGCGGTAGGGGCCGAATACGCGTTCCGTGACGGCGGCCCGCAACGGTTCAAGCAGCACCTCGCCCATGAGGCTCACGCCGCCGCCCATCGCAATGCGCTCGGGGTGAAACAGGGTAATGACGTTGCTCAGCGCAACCCCGATTGACCCCGCCACCCGCCGGATTTCCGCCAGCGCCACCGCGTCGCCCTGGCGCGCCGCGTCGGCCAGCATCGCACAGGTGAGGTTCGCCGGATCACCGCCCGAAAGCGTGTGCAACGGCGTCCCGCTCTGCAACGAGGGCAGCGCATGCAGCCGCCGCTCAATCGCCCAGCCGGAGCAGAGGTTCTCAAGCTTTATCGCGGCGCCCGGCTCCGCCGCGGACCAATCCGGCACATACGTATGCCCGATTTCCGCCGCGCCGCGTCCCTGCCCGTCGAGCAGTTTGCCGTCAATAACGATCGCGCCGCCGATTCCGCTGCCGATGTTGTTGTAGACGAAACTCCGCGTGCCCTTGCCCGAGCCGCGGCAATACTCCGCCCAACCCGCCGCGTTCGCGTCATTGGCGACAAACGTGGGCAGTCCCAGGTTCGACTCGAACCAGGGCTTCAACTCGAAGTTATTCCACCCGCCGACCTGGTGCGAAACCAGCACCTTGCCCGTGGCGGTTTCGACCGGCCCACCGAAGCCCACACCGACACCGGCGACCCGCCCGCCGAATTCCTTCGCGCGTTCCACCAGCGCCGGCACGCTTTCCCGGAACCACTCCAGAATCGCCAGCGCCCCCTGCTCCGAAGGCGCCTTCGCCCGCTCGGTCCAAAGGATCTCGCCCTGCGGGGTGCCCAGGCACGCCTGAAGCTTCGTCCCGCCGATCTCACATCCCACCACCAACGTCTTCATAACGCCTCCCGAATCGAAACGGATCACGCGATTTCCGCGCCGCACTTGCCGCCGAAGGCTTCCTTCAGCATCTCGACCATGACATGCTCGATGACAAGATGCGCGTCTTCGATCTGGCCGAAGCTGGTATTAGGCACGTTGATGTGGATGTCGCAGAGGTCTTTCATCTTGCCGCCGGCGAAACCGGTGAGCCCGACCACGACCATACCCTTCGCCTTGGCCACATTTATGGCTTCAACGATGTTGGGCGAGTTGCCGCTGCCCGAAATCGCGATCAGCAGATCGCCTTCGCGCCCGAGCGCCTCGAGCTGCTTCGAGAACATCTGCTTGTACTCGACATCGTTCGCCAGCGCCGTCATCAGCGACACGCAGTCCGCCAACCCCACCGCGCGCAACGGCCGGCAACCCGATGCTTCGGCCGGAGCCTTCACGAGGTCGTTGATGATATGCGACGCGGTCGCGGCGCTGCCGCCGTTGCCGCATACGTAGATAAACTTGTCGTCCGCGTGCACTTTCACAATCGCCTGAACCAGCGCTTCGACAGCTTTGCCGTCCACGCGCTGCAACGCCGACGTCAACCCCGCTACATACTGTTCCCAAGTGAGCATGCTGAACGTTCTCCCAAAAGCTATGTCCACGCTGTGGCCATTCCGCTGTCAAAATCGTTTCCCGAAAATCGCGACAGTATACCAAGTCG
This sequence comes from FCB group bacterium, assembly GCA_034004565.1. GTDB lineage: Bacteria > Hydrogenedentota > Hydrogenedentia > Hydrogenedentales > SLHB01 > JAVEWL01. The sequence goes on from JAVEWL010000323.1 coordinate 1,740, forward strand.
CGGTTCCCGCTTCACTTTCGCGCCCCGAGTCGTTAGTATCCCACCCAGGAAAACGGAGGGAATACCCGATGTCTATCGCGATCCTCAGCGCACTGGCACTGGCGCCTTTTTTTGGTGCCAGCGTCGAACCGCCCAAGCCCTACGGTGTCTTGCCGAGCGAGCGCCAGGTCAAGTGGCAGGAACTCGAGTTCACCGGCTTTGTCCACTTCACCACCAACACCTTCACCGACAAGGAATGGGGCTACGGCGACGAATCGCCCGAAGTCTTCAACCCCACCGAGTTCGACGCCAACCAGATCGCCGGCATCGCGAAAGATGCCGGCATGAAGGGCCTCATCCTCACCTGCAAGCACCACGACGGCTTCTGCCTTTGGCCGTCCAAGTATACAGACCACTCGGTCGCGAAGAGTCCCTTCCGCGACGGCAAGGGCGACGTCGTACGCGAACTCTCGGACGCCTGCCGCGCGCAAGGCCTCAAGTTCGGCACCTACCTTTCCCCCTGGGACCGCAACCACGCGGAGTATGGCCGGCCGGAATACGTCGAGTACTATCGCAATCAACTCCGCGAGCTGCTCACCAACTACGGTCCGGTCTTCGAAGTCTGGTTCGACGGCGCCAACGGCGGGGACGGCTACTACGGTGGCGCGCGCGAAAAGCGCAAAATCGACGCAGGCACTTATTACGGTTGGGACGCCACGCGCGAACTCGTCCGCGAACTTCAGCCGGACGCCGTAATCTTCGGCGATATCGGCGACATCCGCTGGGTGGGCAATGAGCAAGGTTATGCGGGCGACCCGTGCTGGGCGACCTACACGCCCCACGGCCGCGACGGTTCGGCCCCCGCGCCGGGCAACACCGTGTACCAGGAAGGCGAGAACGGCACGCGCAACGGCGAATTCTGGATGCCCGCGGAGGTCGACGTTTCCATTCGTCCCGGCTGGTTCTACCACACCAAGGACGACGACAAAGTCCGCACACCCGACAACCTCATGAAACTCTACTTTGAGTCCGTGGGCCGGGGCGCGGGCCTTCTGCTCAACCTCCCGCCCGACCGCCGAGGAAAGATCCACGAGAACGACGCGGCCTCGATGCGCGAATTCGGCCGCAGGCTGAAGGAAACCTTTTCAACGGATCTTGCGAAGGATGCGAAGGCGTCCGCGGACAACACGCGCGGCAACGACGCCCAGTATGCGCCGGAACGGGCCCTGGACGGTGACCGGAACACGTATTGGTGCAGTGACGACGACGTTTTGACGCCGGCACTGACGCTGGATTTGGGCAAGCCGGTAACGTTCAGCGTGGTTAGCCTGCGCGAATACCTGCCGTTCGGATTGCGCGTGGACGACTGGGCATTGGACCGCTGGGATGGTGCCGCGTGGGTGGAATTCGCGCGCGGTACGTCCATCGGCAATCGCCGCCTCTGGCGCGGCGATGCGATTACGGCGGACAAGGTTCGCCTGCGTATCACAAAGGCGGCGGCCTGTCCGGCCATTGCGGAATTCGCGCTTCATCTCGAAGCCAAGTGATCGCTTAACATGATGAGGGGCTGAGCAACCCTTAAACCCTCTAACAGAATGAGTTAATGTGGGGCAGCCGCCCTCGGCTGCCATTCTTGATCTCTTGTGTTGCTTTGGCAGCCGAGGGCGGCTGCCCCACACAGAAAATGCGGTATTCCATGTTCATCTTGATGGGAGTCTAGCGAATCTAGGGAAGGGTCAACGTTGAAAACCACGCTTGTCGGCCTATTAACTCTCGTGTGTGCGGCGGCCTTCGCCCAGAATGCGAACGAACTCAACCTTGTCGGCGAATGGCGTTTTGCGCTGGACCCCGACAATAAGGGTGAGTCGGAACAATGGCATCTGCGTGCCTTGGAAGACACGATCCCTCTGCCCGGCACGACGGACCTCGCTGGGAAAGGTTACCCGCTACGCCGGGACACCATGGACTACGGTGTGCCTCTGCTTGAATCCGACTGGCCCTCGAAGCCCGCACCCGCCCGCGCCGACGAAGCGGGTCATCTCGTTCGCGATTATTACTACGTCGGGAAAGCGTGGTATCAGCGGACTATTGACGTTCCGCAGGAGTGGAAGGGGAAGCACATCCGGCTTTTCCTTGAACGCGTGCTCTGGCGCAGCGACGTTTGGGTTGATGACCGCCTCGTGGGAAACGCCGACAGCCTCGCAACGCCGCATTGGCTCGAACTGGGAAACCTGGAACCGGGGCCGCACCGCCTGACCGTCCGCATTGATAACAGTCTCCAGTGCAACATCGGGATCGCGACGCATGCCGTCGGACCGGAAACGCAGTCGCAGTGGAACGGCATTGTCGGCGCCATCCGCCTTACTGCCGAAGAACCTGTCTTTGTTGCGCAATCGCGCGTCTTTCCAGGGGCGGACCGGCGCTCGGTGAGGGTGGAAGCGAATGTGCGGAACAACACGGGCGCCCCTTGGAAGGGAACGTTGGCGTGCCGGATTGAGGAAGAATCCGGCGACAAACTTCGCGGCTCGCAAACCGCCGAGGTGGACTGCAGCGGAGATGCGCAAATTGTAAGCGTTACTGTGCCGCTGGACGAGGCTGCAAAGCCTTGGGATGAGTTCTCCACGGTTCGGTATCGCGCCGTCGTCGCGGTGAACGATTCCGCGCCCATAGTCTCCACGTTCGGATTCAGGCAGATCGAGCGAGAAGGCCGCCACATCCTCATCAACGGACGGCGTGCATACCTCCGCGGCACGCTGGACTGCGCTGTATACCCGAAGACAGGCCATCCGCCCGTAACCGTGGACGAATGGCTGCGCGTGCTCGGCACGGTCAAGGACTACGGCTTCAACCATGTGCGCTTCCACACCTGGTGTCCTCCGGAAGCGGCGTTCGAAGCGGCCGACCGGCTGGGGATTTATCTTCAGCCCGAGACCGCGCTGTGGGTGGATTCCTGGACCATGAACACATCCACGAAGCCGCAGGCTCCCGGACGCGATCCCGCGGTCTCGGACTTCATCCAGCGCGAGATTCGCCGAATCAGTGAGGCGTATGGGAACCATCCCTCGTTCGCGTTTTTCTGCATCGGCAACGAATTCGCGGTTGCGGAATCCGACTGGCCCCAGATCAACAAATGGATTGTGGACGCCAAGGTGCACGATCCGCGCCACTTGTTCGCCACGGCCACGGCCCGAAAACCGGGACAAGACGACGATTTCTCGGTGATTCATGCGGTCGAAAACACGCCGGCGCGCGGGGTATTGGCTCCGCACACCAATTGGGATTTTGCCGAGGCGGCGGAGAAGTGTCCAATACCGGTCGTGGCCCACGAAACGGGGCAGCACCCCGTGTTTCCCGATTACGATAGCCTCTTGCCGAAGTTCAGCGGTCCCCTGAAGCCGCTCAACTATGAGCGCCTTCATGCCGCGTTCGCGAAATCCGGACTGTCCAGCCAGAGCGAAGATTTTGTCCGGGCATCGGCGCGTTTTCAATTGGTGCAGTACAAGGCCGAGCACGAGGCCATGCTTCGCACCGCCGATTCCGCCGGGTATCAGTTGCTGATGCTCAACGATTTCACCGGACAGGCCGAAGCGCTGGTGGGCGTGCTCGATCCATTCTGGGAAAGCAAGGGCGTGATTTCGCGCGAAGAGGTGCTCTCGTGGAACAGTCCGACCGTTCCGTTGGCGCGTTTCGACAAGTATGTCTGGAGCAATAGCGAGGAGTTTCGCGCCGTTCTGGCAATCGCGCACTACGGAGCAAGCGACCTGAATCCGACGCCCCCAACATGGCGCTTGGTGGCGGCGAACGGTACGGTCGTCGCGGAAGGCGCGCTGCCCGAGCGGCGAATGCCTACCGGTGGCGTCACCCCACTCGGAGAGATCCGCGTGCCGCTGAACGGCCTCGCCGATTCCTCCGCGTTAAGCCTGATCGTGCGCGTGGGTGCGGCGGAAAACACCTGGAACCTGTGGTCGTATCCCCAAAGCGTGGTTGAGCCTCCCGCAGACCTGCTCGTTACACGAAATCTTGAGGACGCCCTGGCCGCCCTCAATACGGGCAAGCCGGTCCTGCTGATTGCGCACGGCATCAAGGGGGCTAACGCCACGCCATCCACGTTCGCCTCCGTGTACTGGTCCGCCAGTTGGTGGGGCGGCCCCATCTCGAACCTCGGCATACTCTGCGACCCGGCCCATCCGGCCCTTCGCGGCTTTCCCAACACCGGCCACAGTGATTGGCAGTGGTACGAGCTCGCTGAGGGGGCCACTACCTTTTGTTTCACCGACGCTCCCGCCGGATTCCGCCCCATCGTGCAATTGGTCCCCGATTTCCACTTCAACACCCTTCTCGGCCAACTCTTCGAAGCGCGCGTGGGGGAGGGGCGCCTTCTGGTCTGCGGCTACGACCTTGAAACAGCCCTCGATACCCGCCCCGCCGCGCGTCAATTCCGGAACAGCCTCTTGGAGTACATGCAAAGCGACGCTTTCCAGCCGGCAATCACCTTCTCACAGGAGCAGCTTCACGCGCTGTTAAAGTAAATACTATGGGGGATGGCCTCTTGCGCACGGCACATACAAGCCCCTTCTTGGGTGGCACCTTCAAGCCGCGTGACGAAGTCGCGTGGCTTGTGGGTGGGGCATGCCCAGCACTCGATAGTTCACCCTTAC
>JAVEWL010000324.1:0-6366 GCA_034004565.1 FCB group bacterium
CCCCAAACGAGTTTGGGGGTGGCATGTCCGAAAGTGTCTTCAGAGGCGATTTTGTCAGAGCATTCCGTGGGGCTCATTCCACTTGAAAGGACCGGCAATGGCTGTTGAAAAACTCGCAATAGACGGCGGACAACCCTCGGTCGAACTCGGACCCTACCCGAGCAAGATCGGTGCACGCGAACTGTGGGAAATCGTGGACATGTGGGACTTCGGCGCGGGCACGAAGGAAAAGCTGAAGTCCCTCATCTTCGAAGACGCCGATCTCCGCGGACCACACCTGTTCCGCTATTACAACCCGAAGCCGAGCCGCGTGGCCGCCGCCGAAGACGCCATGAAAGACCTCATCGGCACGAAGCACTGCCTCGCGGTCAATTCCTGCACCTCCGCGCTCGTCGCAACCTATCGCGCGCTGGGCATCGGCGCGGGCGACGAGGTCATCGTGCCCGCCTACACCTTCTTCGCCACCTCTTCAACCGTCGGCGCCTGCAACGCCATTCCGGTCATCGTCGATATCGACGAGACCCTCTGCCTGGACCCCGCCGCCGTCGAGAAGGCCATCACCAAGCGCACGAAAGCAATCGTGCCGGTGCACATGCGCGGCGCCTCGGCCCAGATGGACGCCATCATGGACATCGCCAACCGCCACGGCCTGCCCGTGGTCGAAGACGTCGCCCAGGCCGCCGGCGGCACCTTCCAGGGACGCCGCCTTGGCAGCATCGGCACCGCCGGCTGCTTCAGCTTCGACTACTACAAGATCATCGTCAGCGGCGAAGGCGGCTTCATCACCACCGACGACGAATGGCTCCTCACGCGCGCCCAGAGCTGGCACGACTGCGCCGCCTGCTGGCGTCCCGACCGCTTCGCGAAGGAACAAAAGGAAGGCGAGCTCTTCTGCGGCGAGAACTACCGCATGAGCGAACTGGAAGGCGCCGTCGCCCTCGCGCAAATCCAACAGGCCGACGACATCCTCGCGAATTACCGCGCCGCCAAGAAGCGCATCAAGGACGCCATCGGCGATTTCCCCGGCCTCAGCTTCAGGCGCTTGCCCGACCCCGACGGCGACACGGCCATCACGCTCATCATGTACCTCCCCGACGCCGACACCACGCGCAAAGCCACCGCGGCCCTCGCGGCCGAAGGCGTCCCGGCGGGCGGCATCTACGACTCAAAGGTCCGCGACTGGCACGTCTACAGCTACTGGGACCACATCCTGAACCAGCGCTCCGTGGCCCCCGACGGCCTCCCCTGGACCGGCGTCCCCAAAGCCGAACTGCCGGCCTACTCGCGCGACATGTGCCCTCGCACCCTCGAATTGCTATCGCGTACCATAATGCTGGATATTCACCACGCATACACGGAGGAAGACTGCGCCGCGATTGCGAGGGCGATCAACAAGGTTTTCAATGCATATTTGCGATAGCTAAGGTTTTGTGGAAGCCCTCACCCCGCCCCTCTCCCAAAGGGAGAGGGAGTCCGATGAGGGAGAGGGTCAGGTTGAGGGATCATTTGTCCATCAAGTCCATATCGTCCATAAAGTCCATCACCAGCAGCGACACCAAAGAGCGGAGAGGAAATCACCCATGATCCAACTCGACGTCTGCATCGAAGCCGTATTCACCTCCTCGCCCGTCGAGGAACGCATCAAGCAAGTCGCCCGCTGCGGCTACGACTGCATCGAGCTCTGGCTTCACGACGCCACCTTCGACGGCGCCGGCCTCAACACCGCCCAACCCAAGGACCCCGCGTCCCTGCGCCAGGCCTGCGCCGAATACGGCGTCACCATCAACAACCTCGTCGTGAACCCGCCCGACGACGGCACCTTCGGCGGCACGCCCTCCAACTCCGCCACCCACGCGAAATACCTCGAGCGCGTCGAAGAAGTCATCCAGTTCGCCAAGTCCGTCAATTGCACCAAGGCCATCACGTGCAGCGGAGACCTGCAACCCTCGCTCAGCCGCCCGCAGATGCGCGCGAACGTCGAAAAGGCCCTCGCCGCCGCCACCGCCATCGCCGAAAAGCACGACTTCACGCTCCTCCTCGAACCGTTGAACACGCACGTCGACCACAAGGGCTACTACCTCGATTCCTCCGCCGAAGCCGCCGAACTCGTACGCGCGATCGACAGTCCGAACTTCCGCCTCCTGTTCGACGTCTACCACATGCAGATCATGGAGGGGAACATCATCGACTCCATCCGCAAGCACGTCGACGTCATCGGCCATTTCCATTCCGCGGGCGTGCCCGGCCGCGGCGAACACGATCGCGGCGAACTGAACTACCCCGAAATCATCAAGGCCATCGAAGACACGGGATACCAGGGCGTCTTCGGCCTCGAATACTTCCCGAAGCTCGCGGATCACGCCGAATCCCTGACCCGCGTGCGCCGTCATCTTTTGCAGTTGTGAGTCTCCCCTGCGGAGTTGTATCGTTAGCGAAGGTATAGACGCGGCGCGGCACGGAGGGGGATCTACCCGATGTCATTCGATCTAAGCGCATTTGACGTGGCCATCATCCTGGGCTCGTTGCTGATCGTGGTGACGGTGGGCCTGTTGGCCTCCCGTCGGCGCGACGAGACCGCCAGCCAGTACTTCCTGGCCTCGGGCCGCCTGCCCTGGTGGATCATCGGCGCGGCCTTCGTGTCCACGAGCGTCTCCAGCGAACAGATCGTCGGCACCGTTGGCCAGGCCTACGCCAGCGGCATGGGCATCGCCAACTGGGAATGGTGGAGCCTGCCGCCCTACGCGATCCTCATCGCCGTCTTCATTCCTATCTACCTCAAGAACCGCATCACGACCGTACCCGAACTACTCTCCCGACGCTTCTCCCCCGGTTGCGGCAACATCTACAGCTACGTCATGCTCGTCGCCTACGTCCTCGTGTTCCTCGTGCCCGTCCTCTACGGCGGCGCGCTCACCTTCTCCCGGCTCACCGGCTTCAACTTCTACATCATCCTCTGGTGCACGACACTCCTGGTCGCGCTCTACACCGTCAAAGGCGGCCTCATCTCCGTGATGTGGACCGACGCGGTCCAATGCGTCATGCTGCTCGGCGGCGGCATCATCCTCTATTTCATGGCGATCCGCGAGATCCCCGGCGGCTGGGGCGCGATGATGGAAGCCAGCCCCGAACGCTTCCACCTCTACCATCCCCCGAGCGACCCCATCGCGCCCTTCGCGGGCCTCGTCGCGGGCACCCTCGGCCTATTCATCTTCTACCAGGCCACGAACCAGGTGATGGTGCAGCGCGTCCTCGGCGCGCGCTCCGTGTGGGACGGCATCCTCGGTATCATCTTCGCCGGCTTCATCAACTTCTTCCGCCCGCTGGTGACCTGCTTCCTCGGCTTCATCGTCTGGCACTGGATTCACGTAATGAATCAGGCCCCCGAGCTCGCCAGTCAGGACCACACCTTCCCCTTCGCACTGAAAATATTCGCGCCCGAATGGGGTCTGCGCGGCATCATTCTCGCCGGTTTCCTCGCGGCGGTCATGTCCACCATCAGCGCGCTGGCCAACTCGACCGCAACCATCTTCTCGCTCGACGTCTACAAGAAACACATCGACAAGGACGCCTCCGACAAGCGCCTCGTGCTCGTCGGCCGCGTGGCCTCGTTCGTGGCCCTCATCATCGCGACCCTGATGGCGCCGGTCCTGACCGAGATCACCATCTTCAAATACTTCCAGCAGGGCGTGACCTATCTCGCCACGCCCTTCGTTCCCGTCATCATCCTCGGTCTGCTCTGGAAGCGCACCACCACCCAGGGCGCGTACGCCGGCCTGCTCGGCGGAATCGCGATCCAGGCGCTCGTGGTCTACGCCGACTACGTGCTCGGCTGGAAGCTTCACTGGCTCTACCTGGGCAGCATCGCCGAGGCCATCACCTTCGTCCTCGTCATCGTCGTCTCCCTCATGACGCCCGCGCCGCCCCGCGAAGTCTGGGAACCCTTCCTGTGGCGCCCCAGCATGCTGCGTCAATTGACCGAAGATCCCCTGCGTCCCTGGTACAAATCGCTGCGACTGTGGTTCGCCGTGTACGCGGGCATTTTCATCTACCTCTACTGGCGGTTCTGGTGAACCGGAAGGAGTCCGTTTCATGCGAGTAATGGCGTTTAGTCCGCATCCGGACGATATCGAGCTTCAATGCGCCGGCACCCTGGCAAAGTATGTTTCCCAAGGCCACACCGTTGCCATCGTCGTGATGACCCGCGGAGACGTCGGCTCCCCCACGCTCACCCGCGAAGAGATCGCCGCGGTCCGCGAGCAGGAAGCGCGAAAATCCGCCGCGATCATCGGCGCGGAGTTTTTCTGGATGGGTTACGACGACGAATTCCTCTACGACAGCCCCGACGTCCGGCGTCACGTCATCGACGTGATTCGCCAATTCCGCCCCGACATCGTCCTCTGTCCCGACAAGGACAACGACTACCACCCCGACCACACCCGCACGGGTCAATTGGTCTGGGACACGCACGTCATGGTGACGGTCCCACTCATCCCCACCGAGCACCCGCCCTGCGAGAAGATCCACGAGATCTGGTACTACGACTGCGCCGGCGGCGTGAATTTCCAACCCGAGATCTACGTCGACATCACCGAGCAATGGGAAACGAAGCTCGCAATGGTGAACTGCCACGAAAGCCAGAACGACTGGCTCGTCAGCCAGTACGGTCTCCCCACCGCCTACTTCGCCGAGACCCAATCCCGTTTCCGCGGCTACCAGACCGGCTGCATGTTCGCCGAGGCCTTCCGCAAGGCCCGCCTCTTCCCCGCATCCATCCCCAAAGACGCCCTGCTCCCCGGCACCACAACCTAACGTCGGCCTCAAGATCACTCTCGTGTAGGGCTCTTGAACCACGAAGTGGTGACATAGTTCTTAGCCCAGGGTTACGGCGCAGGCTTCATCGCGCCGCTACCCTGGGTCAAGGTACCGCCCCCCCCCGAAGCTCTACCCTGTAAGGGTTCCATAAAGGATTTCGGCATCCAGCGTGCCCGGAGGTATGGAACCCTTACATGCGCCGCTACCCTGGGCTAACGACTATGTCACCACTTCGTGGTCAGAGAGCCCCGTTCTCCAAGTTATATCGAGGCGGCAAAGTATGCTATGTTCGGATTTGAACCGGGACTGCCCAAGGTATAGCGTGGGTAGAGCAGTTTCTCGATCCAAAGGCCAGGCACATAAGGTGAATCTCAATCTATGCGATTAGGAACAATTTCCATGGCGAAAATGATGAGGCTGGGTGTAATCCTTTCTTTCTGTCTGTGCGGCGCAGCTCAGGCGCAGGACGATGTTCTCCGCTTGCCGGTGGACGAATATGTGGACCGGATGACGGCCGGATGGCTTGGGCAGATGGCGGGCGTGGGCTATGGCGCTTCGACCGAGTTTCAGTTCAACGGCAAGATTGTGCCGGAAAGCGCGCTGCCGGAATGGAAGCCGGTTCTAATCAACCAGTTCTGGCAGGACGACCTGTATGTCGAGATGACGTTCCTGAAGTCGCTCGAGAAATACGGGTGGGACGTGTCCATGAAACAGGCGGGGATGGATTTCGCGCAGAGCGGGTATCCGCTGTGGCATGCGAACGTCGCGGGGCGCAATAACCTGCGCGAGGGGATTGCTCCGCCGGATTCGGGCCATCCACAGTTCAATAAGCATGCGGACGATATCGATTATCAGATCGAGGCCGACTACTCGGGCCTTATCGCGCCGGGGCTGCCGAACGTGCCCATTACGCTGGGCGAGACGTTCGGACGGCTGGTGAACTACGGCGACGGGTTGTACGGCGGGCAGTTTGTCGGCGCGATGTATTCGGCCGCATTTTTCGAGAAGGACCCGGAGAAGATCGTCCGCGCGGGGCTGGCGTGCATTCCGGCCGAGAGCCAGTATGCGGAGTGTGTGCGCGACGTGCTGGAGTGGTGGAAAGCCAATCCCAAGGATTGGGAGAAGACGTGGGGTTTGATCGAGGCCAAGTATAACGAGAATCCCGAGTACCGCAAGGCTTCGTGCGGCGACAAGAAGAAGTCGTTCAACATCGATGCAAAGATTAACGGCGCGTATATCGTGATGGGGTTGCTCTACGGCGAAGGTGATCCGGACAAAACGATCGTGATTGCCACGCGCGGCGGCCAGGACTCCGACTGCAATCCTTCGAGCGCGGCGGGGATTCTGTTCACCGCGCTGGGAATGGCGGGGGTGCCGGACAAGTATAAGTCCGCCTTGAATCGCGAGGGTGTGTATTCGCAAACCGAATACTCGTTTGCGCGGCTGCTCGAGGTCTGCGAGACGCTGGCGCGCGATGCGGTGCTGCGCGCGGGCGGCAAAATCGAGAAAGATGATACCGGCAAGGAGACGATGCTGATCCCGCAAACGAAGCCG
>JAVEWL010000325.1:0-6362 GCA_034004565.1 FCB group bacterium
CACAGTCGACACCGCTTCCCCCTAGTTCTTTCTTTCCTCGTTCCTCGTTCCTCGTTCTTCTGCTAAACTTCCTCCCCATGATCAACACCGCCATCATCCTGACCACCATCAACGCCCGCTACGCGCACACCGCCTTCGGCCTGCGCTACCTCTGGTCGAACCTCGGCCCCCTGCGTGACCATTCCGCCATCCGCGAATTCACCCTCGACCGCTCCCCGCTCGAGATCGTCGAATCCCTGCTGCTCGAAAACCCCCGCATCATCGGCTTCGGCGTATACATCTGGAACGTCGCCCTCATGACCACCGTGGTCCGCACCATCAAAGCCGTCCGTCCCGACATCACGCTCGTCCTCGGCGGCCCCGAAGTCTCCCACGAATACGAAAACACGCCCATCTACCAGTCCGCCGACTACCTCATCCGCGGCGAAGGCGATACCGCCTTCACAACCCTCGCAAATGCGATCCTCGAAGCCCGTCCCCCCGCGGAAAAAGTCATCGGCCCCGGCTACCCCGACCTCGCTTCACTGACCCTGCCCTACGACGCCTACACCGACGCCGACATCGCGCGCCGCGTGATCTACGTCGAAGCCTCGCGCGGTTGCCCGTTCCGCTGCGAGTTCTGCCTGTCATCCCTCGAGAAACAGGTGCGCGATTTCCCACTCGACGATTTCCTCGATTCCCTGAAGAAACTCATGGACCGCGGCGTGCGCCAGTTCCGCTTCATCGACCGAACCTTCAACCTGCGCAAAGACCGCGTCGAAGCCATCCTCGACTTCTTCCTGAAGCATCTCAGCGACGGCCTGCGCGTACACTTCGAGATCGTGCCCGATCGCCTCGCGCCCGAAATGCTCGAATGGATCGCCCGTTTCCCGCCGGGCACGCTGCACCTGGAGGTGGGAATTCAGACCTACAATCCCGCCGCGCAAGCCGCCATCTCGCGCCGCCAGGACCTCGACCGCACGGAAGAGAACCTGCGCTTCCTCCGCGAAGAAGCCGGTGCCTTGCTCCATGCCGACCTCATCGCCGGCCTGCCCGAGGAAGGTTGGGACAGCTTCGCCGAAGGCTTCAACCGACTGCTCGCCCTCGCGCCGCAGGAGATCCAAGTCGGCATCCTGAAGCGCCTGAAAGGAACCCCCATCGCGCGTCACGCCGACCGCGGCGACCTCGTATTCTCAAACGAACCGCCCTACGAAGTCCTGCAAACCCGCTGGCTCGATTTCGCCCAACTCCAGCGCATCAAGCGCTTCGCGCGCTACTTCGACCTCTATCACAACTCCGGCAACTTCCCCACGAGCCTGCCCATGCTCTGGCGCACCAACCCCTCCGCCTTCGACGCCTTCATGGCCCTGACCGACGGCCTCTGGACCGCCACCGGACGTCGCCACGAGCTCCCCCTGCCCAAGCTCGCCCACCACCTCTACAACACCCTCGTGGCTTCCAACATCGACTCCCCCGAAACCATCGCCGACGCCGTCCGCAACGACTACCACCGCCTCCCCGGCCGAAAAGACCGCCTCGAATTTCCCTCCTTCAGCGCATAAAAAGACAAGAAGAAACGATATCCCGGCCAACCCGCCCTCGTTCCTCGCTTTTCTTTCTTCTTTCCTCGTTCCTCGTTCCTCGTTCTTCGTTCTTCTCTTCTCAATCCAACCGAATCCCCTGCCGTTCCAGCCACGCCTTCAACTCCGCATCCGCGTTCGGCGAAATCGTCATGTCGTAGTCCTGCTCCATCCGCTGGATCAACTGCTTCAAGTCATTCCGCTCGCCCACGACTTCCTCGATGCGCGCATCAAACTCCCGCGCCGCCGCGCCCAGATCCTGAAGGTCCAGCGTCAAATCCGCGATCTCCGCCAGCTTCCGCGCCACCGTGTGAATGCACCGCAGATTATGCCCCTGCACATACGCCGGCACCTCCGCCACCAGCGTCGCCATCGTCACCCCGCGCTCCGGCGCCTGCGCCATCATCGTCGTCATGAAACTGCCCGGCCCATCATAATTCGAAGGCGCGCACCCGTGCCGCGTCATGTGCGGCAGCAACGACGCATCCGACACCGACGCATACAAGCGCGGCGGCCGCGTATGCGGCACCAGCCCCGCCACCGTCCCGACGAAAAAGATCCGCTTCACGCCCATCACTTCAACCGCGGTAAACAGGCAATCCGCAAAATCCCCCCAGCGAACATTCGGCTCCTTCCCCTCGAACAGCAGCAGATTCTGCTCCGGCGCGCAACGAAAGACGTTCTCAGGCCAGTCGTGGCTGACCACCAGCCCGCCCTCGATGCGCACGTGCGGACGAAACAACGCCGCCATCTCCATCGATCCGGGGAAGTTGTAGATGTAGAACGGTTCAGGCGAGATCTCCGCGACGCGCTCCGCCTCCAGGCTCGTGGCCAGGTACTCCACGGTGCCCGTCGACACCTCGCCGCCGTCCATCCATCCCGACAACCCGACCACCAGAATCCCATCCCGAAGCACGGGACGGCTGAAAAGAGTCAAAGCATCAGCGCTCATGATGTGTACTCGTGCCGTAGACCGGAAACCGTCACCCCCGAAGTCTACCCCCACAAGAGGAAAGGGTCAAAAACAGTTCGCGGTTGGCGGGTCCAGGCTGTCATTGCTAAGCTGTCATTGCGAGGAGGCGTCCCACGCCGACGAAGCAATCTCTTTCCCCCTCTCCCTCTGGGAGAGGGCGGGGTGAGGGCTTCCGCACAACGCTGCGCATAGCCCATCATTACCTTTTCCCGCCTGACTCTGCCTTACGAGTCGTTGCGAGGAACGCCCGCAGGGCGGACGAAGCAATCTTATGTAACCCCGAACTCCGATTCGGGGTCTTTGGGATCAAGCGAAGCGCTACGAAGAAGAAGCGAAGATCCCGAATCGGAGTTCGGGGTTACATGGATGCGCGGAAAGGCAGTGGTGGGCTATGCGCAGCGGTGTGTGGAAGCCCTCACCCCGCCCTCTCCCAGAGGGAGAGGGGGAAGAATTGCTTCGTCGGCGTGAGATGCCTCCTCGCAATGACTCCCCGGACCCCGGAACCCTTCACTTATCCGGCACGATCAACCCATGCTCCAGCCGATACTGCTCGCCCATATACACAACCGTCTTCAGCTCGAAATACGGACTGTCCGGCGGAAGCTCCGGCCGCACCCGCAGCAACTCCTCCGTTACCCGCCGTACCTCGTATCCCAATTCCAACTCGCCGTGCTCGTCTTCCAGCTTCAGCGTGCACGGATACACCCGCCCCTTCTCCAGCACACCGTCCTGCTCCATCACCCGCGGAAATTCAACGATCCGATCCCCGGTCTTCTCGTCCCGCGACTTGTCCCCCGACTTGATCGACTTTCCGTTGAACCGCAGCGACACCTTAGGCGAACTGTCTCCATACCACGCTCCCGGCAGCCGCACCACCACGTTGTCGAAATACACATCCCCCTTGAACGCCTCGCGCCCGATCAAGTACACGTTGTACCCCGGCACCGCCAGCTTGGCATTCTGCGCCGCCCGCGACCGTTCCGCGACATTCAGCGTAATCCCCGTAATCTGGTTGCCCAGCGCCCGCAACGTCTCGATGCTGTTGTGGCGCCCCATCTGCATCGCCTTCTCGAAGCCGATGCCGTCCGCCGTGTTCAGCATGTCCGCGCGCCGCCCCTCGAGTTGCGCACGCGCCGCCGTGCTCTCCATCTCGGTCAGCACTTCCTCGTGCAGCGGCACGTTGTATCCCTCGTTGATGCTCACCTCGATCAACCGCCTCGCGTTCTCCGCATCGCCGAGCCCGTAATACGTCAGCGCCGCGAACAGCACGTTCTCCCAGCGATAGTAATACTTCGTGTTCCGCTCGATCGTCTTCAGATCGCTCAGGATCATCTCGTGATCCTGTTCCGGGTTCAGCAGCACGATCCGGTGCATCGACACCGCCACACGGTCCGGGTCCTCGCGCAGCACCGGCGCCGCCACGTCGTCAAAGCGCCGGTAATACGCCAGCGCCAGCGTCGGGTTGTTCGCCATCTGCGCCGCAAGCCCGATCTGGTACCAGAAAGGCGGATACGCCTCGAAGTCGTCCTTCAACCGTTCCAGCCTGGCGAGCCGCCGCGCCGGGTCGTCGTCCTGCAAGACCCGGATGTACTGCTCCATCTGCACCTCTTTAAGGTTCAGCCGGTCCTGCAATCCGTACCGCTTCCACAGCGTGTATTCCGTGCCGAAGAAGGCCGTCCGCAATTCCGCGAGCCGCTTCAACTCGTCCGCCTTCAGCGTGAGCACCTTCTCCGTCATTTCCTTGTCGTACTTCGCAAGCGCCTTCGCGCGATTCGTCGTGCCCCACGCCGTCACCAGGATCGCCTGGCACGCCATCTGCACCGGAGTGGCCGCCTTGCCCAGCAATTCCTTCGGCGGCTTCAACGCGGCCAGAATGGAACTGCTCATCTTGCGCTCGTAATAGCCCACGATCTGCGATTTCGTCGCCTCGTCCAGCTTCAACGCGTTCAACTCGATCATGAGCCGCTTGATGAGTTCCGCAATCTCGTCGTCCCGGATCAGCGTCACGTCGATGTTGTTCGCCAGACGGCTGTATTCCTCGTCGAGCACGATCCGGTCGTTGTAGTCCACGATCCGGCACAGCGACTCGCGGCAAAGGTTCATCAGCAGCGCCGTCGTCCGCGGATCATACCCGTCCCCGGTCTGCGGCGCCTTCACGTCATCCAGATCCAGCGACTCGATCACCACCGCCGCATCGTCCGGCGATTCCTGCGCCCCCGCCGTCCCCACCGCCAACCACAACACCAACGCTATCCTGCCCGCAAAACGCACCTATCCACTCCTTCCACCGCTCTGTCTTCTCGTGCTCGTGCTCGTAATCGTGCTCGTAATCGGCATCTTCTTCTCGTAATCGTACTCGTAATCGTACTCGGATTAAGAAGCATTCCAAATCCAGGCCCGAGTCCTTCCACTCATCGGCTACCGTGAGTTGCTCAGACGATATCCTCGAACCCCTTCCTCGGGTTCCATCCCGCCGGGGATCCAACGGGATATTGTCTCAAACCGCCCGGGGATTGTAAAACGCGCCCCCAGTCCCTATCCTGACTTCCCAACAACGGAGACGCAATATGACAGCGCTGTGCATGGCAATCTGCTGGATGTTGGCGGCGGCACCCGACCCCGGAACGGGCCTGCAAGCCCTCACCGTCGACGCCGGAAAACTCTCGCCCGGCTTCTCCACCGCCCGCACGGCCTACGTAGTCCATGTCGGCCACTCCGTCGAGTCCCTACACCCCACGGCCACCCCCGAAGACCCCGCCGCAACCGTCACCGTCACCGGCGGGACCGCGCTCGAAGTCGGCCGCAACATCGTCACCATCGATGTCGCCGCCCCCAACGGTAAATCCACCTACACCCTGAAAATCTTCCGCGATCACCCGACGCCCAACTGGGTCAAGGTCACCGGCACGACACCATTCCCCGCGCGCGATTCCGCCGGCGAACTCGTCTTCAACGGCCGCATGTGGATCCTCGGCGGCTTCATCCCCAAAGTCATCTCGGACGTGTGGTCCTCCCAAGATGGAAAGAACTGGACCGCCGAAGGCCAAATCCCCAGCGAAGCCGGTGTGAACATCCCCGTAAACATCGTCCACGACGGCAAAATGTGGGTCACCTGCAACGACGGCACCCTCTATTCCTCCGCCGACGGCAAGGACTGGACCCAAGTCACCGCCCTGCCACCCTGGGGCAAGCGCTACGCCCCCGGCAGCGCCGAATTCGCGGGCAAGATGTGGATCCTCGGCGGCAAGAGTGGCGGCACGCTCTACAACGACGTCTGGTCCTCAACCAACGGCATCGACTGGACCTGCGAAACCGAAACCGCCCCCTGGTCTCGCCGCCAACTTTTCGGCCAGGTGCAGGCCTTCAACGACAAGCTCTGGGTCCTCGGCGGCGGCGTCACCATCTACCACCCCTTCAAGGCCTACAACGACGTCTGGTCTTCGCCCGACGGCCGCGAATGGACCCGCGTCCTCGACGAAGCCCCCTGGCCCGGCCGAATCTGGAGCACCTCCGCAGTCTACCGCGATCGCCTCTGGCTGCTCGGCGGTTTCCAAGCCGAACCCGTCTGGCAAAACTTCAACGACGTCTGGTATTCCCCCGACGGCAAGCAATGGCATCGCTTCGAAACCGAGACCACCTGGTCCGCGCGCCACGAACTGTCCGCCCTCGTCTACGACGGCAAACTCTGGGTCATCGCCGGCAACGAATGGCCCCTGCTGAACGACGTCTGGTACCTAGACATCCCCGGCCTAAGCTTCGTCACCCAACCCGTCCTCGAAGAGTTCCTCAACGCAGAATACACCTACCGCGCCCGAGCCGATTTCGGGAGT
>JAVEWL010000326.1:0-6361 GCA_034004565.1 FCB group bacterium
TGTCGTCGCGCGTTACAATGTCCGCATACGCCCTCAGCAGTCCCTCGAAAACGAGGGTCAAGGCCGACGCGGAAACGGGCTGGAATTCGCCGCTTTCAATGCCGTGCGAAAAAATCTCTTGCTGTTCATTCACGTATCGCTGATAGCGCTCCCAGGCCTCCAGGGAAAACCCGGCGCGCGGGTCGCACACCGGCACCGCGGCGCCCTGGAAGAAGATGCGAAAAAAGGTGCGGTATTCCCACATCAACTCGACCCGCACCAGGAAGATGTTGCGAATCTTCTCCACTGAGCCGACGGGGCGTTCCAGTTCCGCGTAGAGGCGATTGCCCATCGCGTCCAGCTTCTCGTCGAGCAGCGCCCCGTACAGTTCCTCCTTGCTTTTAAAGAACTTGTAGAGCATGCCGACGGAAAACTCGGCCTGACGCGCAATCTCTTCCATCTTGGCGGACACGAATCCGCTGTCCGCGAAGACCCGCTCGGCCGCTTCGAGGATTTCCGCCCGTCTCGACATCGTCTCGCGTTCTTTGCGCGAGAGCTTTTGTACTTCTTCCAAACTCATGGCCCTGCTTCGTTATCGCAATTGCGTGAATGCTGGTTCATTATTCGAGTCACACATCATACATCGACGGTTAGTCCAAGTCAATGATGGAGTGGATCGCCAGAGGGTTCCATTTTGACACGAATTAAGGTGAATTTCAAAGAAAAATGACAAATGGGTCTTATGGGAATTCCATCCGGCCCATAAGACCCATAATGACCTATAAGACCCATTCGGGCGAGAGCGGCGGTTCTGGCTTCAGGAATAGCCCAGATGCCCCATGAGCCCTTCCAGAAGGCCGTCCAAGGCTTCCATGTCGTCGGAGAGCTTCACCGGGATCCCGCAGCGGGACTCGAGCTCGGCGAAGAGCTCGACCAGTTCCGGGCGTCCCACGCGGATTTCCTGCGGACGCGCCCCCAGATTCTCGAGCGCGACGATAAGCCCCTTGGCAAATTTTTCCGAGTAGTCCCAGGGTGCCGCGGTTTGGAGGGTGAGCATGGTGGACGTGGCCGACTCCACCGCCATGAGCATGTAGGGGAAATAAGCCCCCTCTTCTTCATGGACGGGGCCGGGGAAGAGGATGAAATCGGTCTCAACCGATATCGGGTTCAAGGGCAGGCGGCGAATCCGTTCGGCCTCGATGTCGTTCAAGGCATACGCCTCGATGGGCTCCGGCTCGTCGAACTCGGGCGCCTCCTGGTATTCGTCGAACCACTCGAGTTCCCCGTCTGCGGGGCGGCTGTTCCGGACGAGGAACTTGGGGTTGTCCGGCGAGCCGAGCAGCGCGGGCTCAAACCGGAACCGCTTCGCCACCTCGATGGCCTGAGGCAGTACCAGCGTGAGGAAACGCGCCTGGTGCGCGTCAATCGAACTGGGCAGCCAAAACGGCCGCATGCGCCGGAACATCGGCCAGACATTCTTGCCGCGGTACTTGCGTCCGATCTTCTTGATGACCGCGAGGTCTTCCTTCTCGAGTAGATCGCGGTTCTCGAAGGAAACGATGATGCACTTCTGGCTGAGCGCCGCCTCCATGGATTCGATTGCGGCCTCGCCCATCGCCTGCAGCCGGACCAGGCTCTCCAGCCCCTCGGTTCCTTCGTAGACCGCAATGGCGAAATGCTCGCCCGCGCCGCCCATGATACTGCAATAGCCGACCTCGCCCGTCTCGGGATCGGTGACGCCGAAGAGGTCCATCTCCTCCATCCAGGTCCAAGATTCGGCGGCGCGGAACTCGTCCGCGGCCGCATACAAGGCCTGCCACTCCTCGGGGCTGGGGGCTGTCGATTTCATAGTCGCTTCCTTCTTAATAAGCGGACGTACTCATGAGTCGCGTCATGGCTGAAGACGTTCCAATGCGAGCCGCATTCTCGCACGGTGACCGGCCAAAGTGCCAGCGTCGAGATCGTGCGGCGCGGCCTCCGTAGTTAATGGCCTCCTGTTCCCCGCGCCACGTGTTCACAGGCGGAACGGTACACTTCCGGCACCCGACGCACAATCCGCAAATCCCGCACTAGGTACACTTAAAACTCCGTAAGTCCTTGCTGCTATTTGACTAACGCTAAAGTTCCCCGCGTCTCCGCCGATAGCTTGAGTAGAAGTTCACAGGCGCAACCCAGCTTCGTATAGGAGTTGACAATATGTTCGAGATAAACGGAATCGGCGGCACAAACAAACCGGCGCGGGTCGAGCGAGAAGAGATTCGCCGGCGAGCCGAAGTAAACGCAAACCCAACCGCTCAGGCCGACGCACAGGATCAGGTTAAGATAAGCAGTGAGGCCCGTATGGCGTCCAACATCGTCCAGTTCAAAGAGGCAGTCAACAGCCTGCCCGACATCCGGCAGGAGCGCGTGGAAGCGGCCCGTCAGAACCTGGAACGGGGTTCCTACCGCAATCGCGAGGTTGTGCAGGCCGTCGCGGAGAGACTCAGCAAATACGTCGTGTAACGGCGAGTTTTTGTAAGCGTTGAAGGGTTTGGGGCACGGCACGGATGCCGTGCCCCGAACTGTTTTTGGGGGCAATGGATCTTATAGGTCCTATGGGTCTTATGGCAACCCATAGGACCTATAAGACCCATCAAGGAAAAAACCGGGACGGCCCTTTCGGACCGCCCCGGCGGGTGTGTGGCGTTTCCTTCCGTAGATCAGAACCGCAGGATCGACTCCAGGAACAGGTAGTCGGCATCGTCGCTGCCGGTGCCGCCCGTGAACAGGAGACCGTTCGCCGCGTTGAAGTTGCCTTCTTCGAGGCCTTCGCCGACGAACAGGTGGGCCCAGCCGGCGTTGAAGGTCAGGTCTTCGCTGTAGTGGTACGTCGCGTACAGGCCGACCTCGGTGCCGATGTAGTCGTCGTTCTCTTCGGTCCAGAAGCTCCACGTCGGGTTCAGGGGCACGCGGAAGTTTCCGATCTTCATGTACCGGGGCGCATCAAAGTTCTCGAGCGACTGGAAGTAGCTCACGGCCAGCAACAGGTCGACGCTCTCCACGGGGGAGGCGCTGACGCCCGCGCGGGCGACCCACGCGTTGCTGAGGTCGGTGTTCTCGAAGAACTCGGTGTATTCCCAGTTCGAGAAGAGCCGGTTGAAGCTTACGCTGGCTTCCGGCATGTCAAACGGGTTCAGCCATTCGAAGAACGAGAGGTCGCGGTTGTCTTCGCCGCCGAAGTACGCACCGCCGATATAGACACGCGGCTTGTAGTTCATGTCGAAGGTGTACCCGACTTCGAGGTTGCCGCCCCAGGCGTCGAATTCGGCGTCGTCGTCGCCGTAGGTAAACGGCGCGAACGTCGAACCGATGCTGTCGGCGTCGCCGAACTGATAGGCGACTTCGGCGTTGAAGTCAAAGGCGTCGATGGTGCCGGCTCCGCGGAGGCCAACGGTGTGCAGGTAGGTCGGGTCGTAGTCGTCGATGCCCAGCCAGTTCTCGATCCATTCGGGCAGGAACGTGTTGGCGGTGTCGTTGATGCTGGCGGCGTCGCGAAGCAGCATCCAGTAGGCGTCGATCGAGATGTTTTCCATGCCGGTGTAGCTGCCGTACACGCCGTAGAAATCGGTGTCGCCATCTTCCTCAAAGGCGCCGACTTCGTTCAGCTTGGCGGCCCACGCATCGACACTGAACATGTCGGTCGCGTAGGTCAGGCGGACGGCGTCAAAGGACAGGCCCGGGAACCCGGCGGCGGTGTCGTTGGTCCCGACGAGCCACTCGTTGCCGAACTCGAGTTCCTGACGGCCGACGCGCAGTTGCAGCGGCGTGCCCCACATCTCCTGGGCCTGGATGTAGGCCTGGTAGACCTCGACGTCCGTGCTGCTGTCGTCGTTGAAATCGGCGCCGGTGATGTAGTTGCTCTGGAAATCCTCGCCCCAGACGTCGTAGCTGTCGAGCTCGATGAACGCGCTGACTTCGTCGGTGAAGTCGGCGTTGACGTTCAAGCGCGTGCGCTGTTCGACGTTGTCGAAGTCGTTGCCCTTGTCGCTCCAGTCGAAGATGGTCACGACGTTGTTGCCGAAGAAGCCGCCGATGGGCCGGGCCGGCAAAAAGAAGTTGGGCCAACTGATTTCGGCGGTATCGGAGTAGGTGCTGGTGTAGTAATTGGCGCGGATGCGGATTTCGCCGCCGACGGTGACGTTCTGGAGCTCGGCCACCGCGGGAAGCGAAATCGCCAGCATGGCAATCGCCAATACGAGCATCATTGTGCGTCTATGCATGTTGTTGGATTCTCCCTGGTATCGATACGAACGCAATACTAAATTGCGTTCACTGAGTGTCAACATATATGCAGTCACATCGCCCCGGACCCCGAGGTTTGGATCGCTCCGGCGTCATCCCTCCTTTCACCCTCGGCATACAGTTCCGGCTGGACGGAATTGTTCGCGCATCGATAGAGCAAGCCCTGTGCCACGATTGCCGCGCGCCGCTAAGTCTACTGCTGGCGCGGGATGCCCGGTCCATTATGACGCAAACGCGGGGCAATAAAATACCATCGGGTAGCTTTCCGTCCATTCTGTTACGGGCCGGTAGGTTCTGCCCTGTAACCCCGAATTCCCATTCGGGGACTTTGGTTTTGGTGCAAATGTAGCGCTACGGAAGAAAAAGCAAAGCCCCCGAATGGGAATTCGGGGTTACATCAAGACCGGCCTTGAGGCTGGCGCTACCTTAAGGCCGGCCCGTGGAGGCGTCAGATCCTCAACAGGTTGATGCACAGCGGGTTTGCGCCTCTTGGGAATTGTATGTTACGCTCTGCAGGTTTAATGAAGATCGCCGTTTGGGGGCGTGTCATTTACATTCTTAGCGTAGCGACGGGCGTTCGAGGAGACCGTGTTTCATGGAACTGTTCCGAAAGCATAAGAAGGCCATCTATTGGTTGATCATCGGCCTTGTGGGCATACCGTTCATTTTCATCGGCACGGGCTTCATGCCGTTCTCCAGCGGAGGCGGCGCCGGGATGCTCGGAGGGACCGAACCGGTGGCGACCGTGGCCGGCCTGCCCATCCAGGCGGATGAGTTGCACGACGCCTTGAACCGGCAGAATCCGTCCAACCCCGGCGCCGAAGGGCCGGACAACCAGACGCTGCTCGAGACCGGCAAGGTGGATGATGCGCTCAATAACCTGGTGAAATCGCGCCTGGTCGAGAGCGAAGCGAACGCGGTGCAACTGACGTACGACCGCGATTTCCTCGCGGATACCCTCAAGAAAGATCCCTCTTTCCAGAACGAGCAGGGACAGGTCGACCCGGAAAAGTGGAACTCCTTCGTGCGCGAACAGCGCGATATGGGCGCCAACTGGGACGCCATCTACGCAAGCGTGCAGGACAGCATCAACCGCCGGATCATGGCGCAGCGCGTGTTGTCGTCGGCGCGCGTGCGGCCGCAGGAACTGCGCGACCAATTCGAGCGCGACAACACGAAGTACACGCTCAAATACGTGGCCGTCGAACCGAAGATTGAGCCGACGGAAGAGCAGATCCAGGCGCATTACGAAGCCAACAAGACAAATTACGAGATCCCGGCACAACGCAAGGCGGAGTTCATCGTCATCCCCACCGGCGTGCCGCGACCGGCCCAATTGGACGACTTTGTCAAGCAGGCCCGCGAAGGCAAGGACTTTGAAAGCATCGCCCAGGGCGCTCCCGAGAACCTGAACGCGATGGGCCGGCCCGCCGCGACCTGGATCCCCGAGGACCAGTTGCCGCCCGATCTGTCCGTGCTGCTCACCATGCAGGCCGGTGAAGTGTCCGAGCCCATCGAGACGCCCGCGGGCTATATCATTTGCCGCATCGAAGAAGCCCGCGTGGTCCCCGAGACGGCCAAGCGCGAACTGCGGGTAAGCATGATTTCCATCGCGCCCCAACTGACCCCCGAGGAGCGCGAAGCACAGGATGCCCAAGTCGCCGCGATCGCCGCCGCGGCCAAGGACGGTGACCTCGCCGCCGCCGCCGCGCAGGCGGGCGTTCCCGTGCAGACCACGGACTCCTTCTCGGTGCAGTCCACGGCCATTCAGGGTGTGTCCGAGGAAGACACCATCGTGTTCGCGCAGGGCCTCGCCAAGGTCGAACAAGGCCAGGTGAGCGAGCCTGTTCGCGGCCGCGAGAACACCTACATCGCCAAGGTGGTCGAACTGATTCCGGCCGTGCCGCAGCCGCTGGATACCGTCCGCGACCGCGTCGTGGCCGACACCGTCGCCGCGCTCAAGATGGAAGCCGAATACAAGACCAATCAAGAACAGATTGCCGCCGAGATCGCTCAGAAGGCTACGACCATTGATGACGCCAGGACGCAGTTCCCCGATGCTTTGGGCGAGGTGAAACAAGTTGGGCCGATCACGGTGAAG
>JAVEWL010000327.1:0-6358 GCA_034004565.1 FCB group bacterium
CGCCCAATCAAGCTCCGACCGCAAACGCGGGTCCCGACGCGGAGGTACTGGTGCTGTCGGCGGCGACGCTCGACGGTTCAGGTTCCACCGACCCCGACGGCGATTCCTTGACGTACTTGTGGAGCTACGCGGCGCGGCCCGGCGGCAGTACGGCGGAACTCGATAACGCGACCGCGGTGAAGCCGGTGTTCCAGCCCGCTCTGGCCGGCCAATACCGGCTGAGGCTGGTGGTGAACGACGGGAAGGTCGACAGCGAACCCGACACCGTCATCATCACGGCGGGGCAGGTGCAGAACACCGCGCCCGTCGCGAATGCCGGGACGGACCAGGCTGCCGGTATCGGCGCGGCGGTGGCGCTGGACGGCAGCGGCTCCACGGATGCCGACAACGATCCGCTGACGTTTGCCTGGGATTTCCAAAGCCGTCCCGAGGGCAGCGCGGCCACACTGGACAACCCGAACACGGCCAATCCAACCTTTACAACGGATGTCGCGGGCGAATACGTCGTGCGGCTGGTCGTGAACGACGGCCGCGCCGACAGCGCGCCGGATACCGTGGTCGTCACGGCAAACCCCGCCATCAATGTCGCGCCGCACGCATTCGCAGGGATCGACCGCAGTGTATTCGCAGGCGCGACGGTGCAACTCGACGGAAGCGGTTCGACCGATCCCGAAGGCGCGCCCCTCACCTATCGCTGGTCGCTGCTGAACGTGCCCGGAGCGAGCGCGGCAGTGCTGTCGAGCACGACGGCCGTGGATCCCACCTTCCCGGCGGACATGCCGGGGCTGTACGTGGTCCAGCTTATCGTGAACGACGGCGAGATGGACAGCCTCCCGGACACGATGACGGTGGAAGTGCTCATACAGGGCCCGCCGACGGTCCTCCTGAAGCAGGAAACTTACACGGTCGCGCAGGGACAAACCCTGACGTTCGACGTTGGCGGCGTGGACCCCGACGGCGATTTCGTGGCCTTGACAGCGGCGCCTGTGCTGTCGAATTCGACTTTCTCGGCCCAGAACGGCATCAACGCGACCGGCGCCTTCACCTTCACACCCGGAGAGGATCAACCCGGACTCCGGGTGGTGTCGTTCACCGCGCAAGACACCACGGGACTCAGCGACACGAAGGTCGTGACCATCGAGGTGACGCATCCGAACGGCGCGCCGACGGTCGAAGCGCCCGCGGAAGTGAGCGTCAACGAAGGCGAAGTGCTGACCATCCCCGTGACCTGGAGCGACCCGGATGGCGATGTCGTGACGGCGACGGCCGCGCCGTTGCCCGAAAACTCCGTGTTTCTGCCGTCCACGGGCTCGATCACCTTTGCGCCCGACTATGCGCAGGCGGGCGAATACACCATCAACTGCGAAGCCTCGGACGGACGGGCCACGAGCGGTCCGCGCGCGGTGCACGTGACGGTGGTGGACGTCCCCGGGGAAGGCCCCGACGCGCCTCGAGAGCTTAACCTGCTCGTAAATCCAAACGAGACGCCGACCCTGCTAAAGACGGCGCGCATCACAGGCACCATCAATGCGGGCGAGAATCCGCCACCGCCGGCGACCATCACGTCGGCCCTGGTCACGAGCCTGAGTCCCGCCCAGGGGCGCCAGGGCGAAACCCTGGACGTGACGATGAGTACGGGGTCCAGCAAGAAATACGAGACGCATTTCGAGGCGGGCAAGAGCCTGCCCGATTTCGGCAGTGGCATTACCGTTACGAGTACGCGCGTGGTCTCCGCGTCGGAGTTGGTGGCGACGGTGCGGATCGCCACGGACGCCCCCCTGGGTACGCGCGCGCCGCAGGTGCAGACCGGCAGCGAGACGGCGCTGAGCGTGCTGGCGTTCAACGTGCTCAAGGGCGTGACGCGCGTGACCGGCACCTTGACCGACCCGGACACGGGCGCGCCCATCGCGGGCGCGACGGTAACCGTACAGGGCACGAACATTACGACCACCACGGACGCGTCGGGCGCATTCACGCTGAATGATGTGCCGACTGGTGATGTGGTCATCTTCGTCAACCCGCGCGACCACCGGCTCATCCGGATCGCGGCGAATACCGCATCGGGCGAGCAGGTGGATCTGGGCGCCATCGAGTCGGAGCGCACCGTGTACGACGCGAGCACGCCGCCGTCGGTAAACCTGTTCAGCGTGCTGGCGCGGGGTTTTACTGAGGCGACGGGCGGCATGAAGGCGAGCGACGCGGAGCAACTCGTGCGCGACGCGATGCTGCTTGTGGGCGGCGACGAGAGCGGCCTTATCGACGATTACGGAAATCAGGTGAATCCCGCGGTGCGGGGCGAGGGCCTGGTGAGCCTGACGCCGAGCGGGGTCGCGCTGCTGGCGCAGCGGATTCAGCGGGGCGGCGAGACCGTGGCGCTGGCGGACGTGTTGTTCGCGGTTTCTCATGGGTTCGAGTGGACCGCCGGCGCACCGCCGACGCTGGCGGAGTGGCTCGACACCTTGCAGCAGTTGGTGGACGCGGCATGGCGCGATCCCAGCGCGGAGGAAAACCGGCTCGTCGTGCTGATGTTCAACAAAGGCGATAACGTGCTCTTCGACCCGCCCGTGCTGGGTCCCGACACACGCCTGAATCCCTTGCAAGCCTACATGTTCATGACGAGCCTTTGGGCGGAATTCACCCAGCGGGAACTCGAGAAGGCCAAGCCGAAGACCGGCCCCGAGTCGGCGCCGCTCAAGGCCGGGAAACGCAATTTCACGAGCTTCTGGCGCAACGCCTACAGCGCTCGGAACAACTTCGTCGGCGGTACCAAGGGCACGAACGGGATCGTGGAGCAGGCGGCGATCAACTACCTGCTGTACATGAACAGCTTGGCGATGCCCATGCCGGGCTTGCTGGGCATGACAATGAACCTGGCGGCGCGGGCGCCGATGGCGGGGCCCGTGTTCGATCAGATGACGGGCGCGTTCGGGTTCGCCGCGCTGGCGAACTCGCTGCCGGATCCGCCGGAGAACGTCGTGGGGCAGATGGTGAAGGGCGGCGACGGCCGGGTGTCGGTGGAAGTGCGACTTTCGTTTAGCAAGTCCCACAAGAAGTCCTACACCGAACTGCCTGCGTACCTCTACAGCCTTTACCGGTACTCGACGGCCACCGGAGAGCGGACCCTCGTCGACGAGGAACTCGTCACCCATAGCACGTACGTCTGGGCGGAGGTAGGCGGGGGCATAAAGGTGCCGATGCCCGTCAACGAGGTGGCGAGCGAGGAACAGTGGAGAGGAATACGGCTCGCGTTGTACGACACCGAGCCGCTGCCAATGGTGAAAACGCCCACGGGTGACGTGGTGCAGGCGCCGGCCGCGACCTGGTTCTACACGGTAACGGCAACCGAGATCCAGAGCCTGGACGCGCTGTACGACACGCACCTGGCCGGCAAGACGGAGCCGTGGTGGACCTTGCCGCTTACCGGACGCCTGGACGGGTTGACGCCGTTCGTGCTGCATTCGCGCAAGGCCCGAACGAGCGACTATTCGGCGCCGATGGTGCTGACGGTGACCTCGACGGGCGAGACGGTGCGCGTGGACGAGATTGAGGTGGATCCGCTTGACGGCGACGTCGTGTACAGCGACACGAAGGGCGGGTATATCGCGGGGCCCACGGATCAGCCGGCATTCTACCGCATCGACAACAACGGCACGGGCATCCGCGAACTGTTCACGGAAACCGGGTTCAAGGCGCCGGGTCATACCGGCCTGGCGATGGACCGGCTGGGGAACATGTACACCGATAACGCGGCATCCGACTCGTCCTACGGCGGACGGTTATTCCGCTTCGGCAAGGCGGACAAGTCGAAGACGTTCACAGGCTCCATCAATTACTACAGTCTGGACCTTCAGTATGCCAATCCCGTGTCGGCGGGACCGCTGGCGATGGGGCCTGGCGCGAACTCGGCGGTATCGGAGCAAGACCTGTACGTCGTCGAGAAGCTAAGCAACTCGGTACGGCGCGCCCCGGTTCAGGCGAGCTTTGATCCGATCCGCCGCGTGGCGCAGTCCTGGGCGAGTCTCCCCTTTACGACAGAGCCGCTGGATTTGGAGGTGCGCGACAGCGGGCACGGCGAGTTGCTGGTCCACCGGATCGCGTCGGCGGCGCTGGGCGCGAACGTGCTGGTGAGCGACGATTTCCTGATGCCGAACCGGGAACTGACGGTGACGGTGCGTGGAACGAACCCCACCGTGGCGCCGGTGACGAATGTAATGCCGCTCGCGCCGGTGCTCAGCGATCCAGAGGTGTTGACCTATGTGAGCGGGCCGGAGCCGGCCACGGCGAACCTCGATTCCTACGCCACGCAGGACTTCGTGTTTCACTACCGGAGCGCGGCTAGCGGGGGCACGCGGATCTTCGGTCAGGTGCAGGGGCTCGATACGCAAGGCGTGAGCATCAGCAGCC
The DNA here is from genome assembly GCA_034004565.1 of FCB group bacterium. Lineage (GTDB taxonomy): Bacteria > Hydrogenedentota > Hydrogenedentia > Hydrogenedentales > SLHB01 > JAVEWL01. Next base: position 4,405 of record JAVEWL010000327.1, read on the forward strand.
CGCAATCGCCTCCGGATGGGTTGTTCGTCGAGGTGGGCTGCCCGATCGAGTTCGTGAGCCTGGAGGCGAAGCCGGAAGACCTGGCCCCGGGCGGTACAATCACGATCAAGGGCGTCGTGGCGAACCGCGGCAGCACGGCCTTCCGCGACGTGACCCCGACGCTCGTGGTCAAGGATACGGGCGCGGAGTATCCGGGCGTGGCGACCTGGATCGACGGGCCGGAGCCGGAGAGCGTGCGGCTGACGGGCAGCGGGTCGCAGGAATTCGTGTGGCATTTCTCGGCGGACGAACTGGGAGAGGTGACGTTCTCGGGGAAGGTCGGCGGTGTCGAAGAGGAAAGCGGGGAGGCGGTGCTTTCGAGGCCGTACGATAGCAACAAGGTGCTGATTACGCCGATCGAGGTCGAGTTGACTGTCGAACCCGAGACGATTCTATTCAAGGACGACACGATCGCGCAAGCGCACGTTTCGGTGAAGAACACGGGCGGGTCGACCCTGAAAGATGTCACGCCGACGTTGGCGCAGGTCTCGGGCAATGGCCAATTCGAGGCGATCGTGGCGCTCGACGCCGGGCCCACCGATATCCCCGCGGGCGCGACCAAGGTGTTCGAGTTCGAACTGCGCAAGCCGCTGGCGGCGGGCTCGCTGCGGCTCGAAGCGACGGTGACTGGCACCACCGAAAGCGGAAAGGCCATCCCCGCCACGACCGACGCGAAAGACATCGTGATCGGTCCGCGCATCGCCTTGCAGTTGTACGACGTGCTGCTGCGCATTAACACCGGTGAACTGGGCTTCGACCCCGCCATTATCGAGAACCGGTATCCCTTGGCGGACGTGGTGGTTCGGGCGCGGCCGTATCCCTGGGACGCGCACCCCGATGACGAGACGCAGGGCACCAGCGACGCGCAGGGCAAGCTCGACCTGGCCGTCAAGGAGAAGCGCACCTACGAGGTGCGGGCCGAGATACCGCTCGGCATCGAGGGGCCGAGCAAGGAGCCGTTGAAGATTGGCTTCACCGAGAAGATCTACGCGCTGACCGACGACGTGACCTCCGCGACGATTCAGGTGCCGAAGGGAATGCTCGTGCGCACCTTCGAGTTGTTGGACGCCATCAAGGAAGTTAATCCGGCCCTGGAGCGGTTCCCGCTTTGGGGCAATGAACTTCAGGTGAAGGTGGGGTACTACGAACTGCACAAGGAATGCACGCGTATCCTGATGCAGACCCTCTGCAAGGGAGAGGACACGCCGAAATACGAGGGCATCTACTCGCCGGGCGGCTTCCGGCAACCGATGGAATGGGACGCGGTGCCGCGCCTCGCCGAGATGCTGGCCTTCGCCAAAGTGCGTTTGGACGAGGCATCGGAGACCACGTGCAACTTCTTGAAGTCAGTGCTGCCGGCGTTCTGGGCAAGCCGTACCGGTACGGCCCTCCTGGACAAGACGATATTCAAGACGAAGCGCGAGCAGTTCGAACAGCAGGTGGATTTCAATACGGGCAAGACGTACGAGATGGATTCCAAGAAGGATGCCGTCGGGCGCGAGATGACCTTGCGCATCCAGAAATCCGTGATGTCGTTTGTGGGGTTCGTAGTGCCACCGGGCGATAACAGGGACGAGATCATCGCACGTTCTCAGGTATGCGTGGACTGGCTGGCCAAGGTCTATTGGGCCGTGTTCACGTGGAAGGGGCTTGACGAAATCGCCAAGCTCGCCGCGCAAATCGCGGTCACGGAAATCGCACTCGAGGGCTACCTTCAGCCGATTTACATCAACACGACCACGCAGCCCATGCTGATGGAGGTCGTCGAGAGCGTGCAACAGCCTGGCCGCATCCGGGGCGATACGCTCACGGTGCTGCATGCCGTGGCGGACTACGACCTGGTGTTGCGGAAGGAACACAAATCGCGCAAGGCGATGACCGAGGCTGCGCAGAACACTTTTGGAGGCGCGGATGA
>JAVEWL010000328.1:0-6332 GCA_034004565.1 FCB group bacterium
ATGAACCCGTCTATTGCCGCTATCGAGCTGCGCCATGTCTTCGGTCACTTTGACCAAATCCTCCCAGGTGACATCACGGGGCGAGCGCCGGTATTCGCGGAGGCAATGCTCGCAACTTGAGTTGCATCGGGCCGTCAGCTCCACGATAAGTGCGCCGGAAGTCATGGTTTCCCTCTCTTGCGAGCCCCGTTGTCAAGCCCTGATAGTCCGTCCACGAAAGTCTGGCCGGTGGGTTAAGCTGCGTCCATCTTCGTAAGTTGAGTAGGAGAGGTTCGTTAGGGTCCTTGGCCTACCTGGGGTTTACCCATCATTTCACGGTGGACGCAGCGCCAGGCCATGTGTAAACCGATCGAAAAACGCGAGCAGTCGCACCGCTCTTTCCGGTGGGAGGGGCTGTAGAGCGGCGCACACATCTGAAATGAATGCTTTGAGGTGTTTCGCGTTCGCCCGCCTGGGCGGCGTGTCAAACCGTTTCCGATAGGCCAGCACCAACGGAAGGGCGGCTCCATTGTCCATTTCCTGCAAGGAATTGCGCCGTAGCGCCTCCCGAAAGGCGATACCTACCGCCCTGGAGCCATAGGCCCCGTGCTCCGACCGAAGCGTTGGCATTACGCGGCAAAAGTCCTGCACGGCCTCTTCGGGTATGAAGGGGCACTGCGAACACGTGGCGCGCACTGCGCAGGAATCACAGCCACGAGCCTTTCGTTGGGCTTCTTGCCGGTTGTGGAGTTCCTGCCGGTATCGATCGTGGCGAGAGGGCGGCTCCGCAATCGGTTCCGAAAGAAAACAGTGGCTTATTCGACCGTCTTCGTGCACCACCAGTCTCCGGCAGCGCAAGCAGTCCTGTGCGCGAAAACGCCAGATACATTCGTTGGTGAGAATACAATCGGGTTTCAGCCAGGGGTTAACCCCTTTGTCCTCCGCGCGTGTCGCCTCGGCGTATTGCTCGAACCATCGGGTGAGCCTTGGAATGCCGCTCTTCGGACACTCCACGATCGAGGGTCCTTCTTCCACTGGCATGGGGAGGCGGTCGGCGAACGTCCCGGCGTTCTGGTGACCAAGGTCTATCCGATGATGGAACGGGAACGTGAGCCTTACCCCAAGGGCGGAAGCTGTGGCCGATTGGGGGGCATGGAAGAGATTGCCGACCGGAAAACGATGCTCAAAAAAGAGGGTATCGAGGGCCTCTTCCCGTTGCTCCCGTGCTGTCGCTTCCGCAGCCAGAAGAATGTCCGGAGGCAAGGAAAGCCACTGTCGCATCAGGTCGAAATGGCGCCGGTTCAGCCGCTGTTCATCGAGGAGGATCAATATGGGGTAGCGGCCGTTTCCGGGGGCGGAACCGGGCCCGGAAGGGTCCCAGAATCTTTCTTCGGGCGTGATTCCGGCCAGTGCCAGCGTCGCGGTGGTCATCTGCTCATGACGGTCAACGGCGAGCGGCGATCCCTCAATGGGGGCAATGTCCGAAAGCGCGGTGGCATGATGGGTAATGTAGGGGAGGCCCCACTTGCTCGGCAAAACCTTCAAGCCCAGGGCGGATGCATTGCGAAACATTTCCGTCCCGGGGTACAACTGAAGGATATTGTGCGAGAAGTGCTTCGTATTAATGCGGTTTAGAAAATCGACCGTTGTCTGCCTGTCGACAGGGGTCTCCCCGGGCAGGCCAAAAATGACGGACACCCTGGCGCGCAGTCCGTGCCGGGTGGCCGAATCGGCTACGCGTTCGACCTCCGCTATGAACGCCCGTTCGGCCGAAAGGTTGCCGCCGTTTTCCTGGGCCGCGGCCGGTGCCACCTTCCGCACCTGCGCCAGAACCCGGGGGCTCGCGCTCTCGAGGCCCATGTAGAGGTTTCGAAATCCTGCCGCCCGAAGCAGCCGGATATCGTCCTCCTCGAGAAGATCCGCACGCGTTTGGCAGGCCAGTTCGAGCCCGAGACCCTCACGGACCAGTTCGTTACAGATGGCCCGCATATGTGGGCGGTTGGCGGTGAAGGCATCGTCCGACAGGAAAACGACCCTTCGTCGCAGGGGCCAGCGGACATAGTACCCCTCGAGCCATTTCAGTTCTTCCAGCACACGCTGAACGGAATGATACCGGATCTTGCCGCAGGTCATCGTGCGGTAATTGCAGTACGTGCATCCGAAGCTGCAGCCTCTCGAGGTACTGACAAGCGGGTCGAACTCATCGAGCGATTCGAAGACTCCCGACAAATAGGGCGAGGGAAAAACGTCCAGATCTCCGCTGGATACGGCGTACGGATACGAATACAGCAGGCCGCCCGCCTTACGCAGCGTGCTCCCGCGCCTGAAACACAAGCCGGGGATGCGTTCGGGTGATAAGCTTCCCGAGAGGATACCCTCCGCAAACCGCCCAAAAGACCACTCGGCAAACCCCCGCAGGATGTAATCGATATGAGGGCATCCCGCCATGACGTGTGGCGCGCTGAACGTACAACTGGGTCCTCCCGCGGTAATCACGAGATCGGGGCGTCTGCCTTTCAACTCCTTCGCCAAAGCGGCCGCCTGAGGAAAGTTATGATCGTAAATGCACATGCCGACGATGGCGGGTTTGTGCGCCAATAGCAGGTCAGCCGCGTCCGCGAGCGCCGCGCCTCTTGGAGGGCATACTTGAACCGATCCAATGCCTTCGGCCGCAAGATACGCTTGCAGGTAGCCGATGCCCAGGAGGGCTTCCCATTTTCGCCCGCGCCCTCCTGGAGGAAGACAAAACGCCACCTCGGTCCGCACGCCGCCACTCATGCGCCGATTCCTCCGCCGGTGAACACGTGGCGCCGCGCGAGCCGCCGCCTGTTGCCTTGGACCTGGACCTCGATGGGAAAACGGGCCAGGAAGGGGGCGCCGTCGGCGATACCCAAAACCTCGATCCGCTCCGGTCCCCGGTTCGCCGTCGCCAAGCCGATGTGCGGAACCTGAAGAGTGAACTCCTGGCCCGTGGGGGACACGGCCGTTTGGCAATCGGGCGCATCCACGCCGCCGCTCCACTTGGTGCCGACCAGCACAGGGCAAACCGACACCACGCTGGGCAAGACGCGGCTATTCTTGGCCCGCACTCGCACCGCGCACGTGCCGCTTCGGCGCGCCGGCAGCTCCAAGTGCACGTCAATCCACTGGTTGCCGGGCATATCCGATTGAATACCGCAGAAGGGACAGATACGAATGGCTCGGGTCATGCCTCCGCGCAAGCGTTGCGACAGCAACACGATACGCCCGGTGTTCCCACAGCCCGGACAAACGCTTTCAGGACCTTCCCGCCGTTCAAACAGGGGCTCGTACAGGTGGTCCAGGAAACGCTCATTCGAGGGGACGGTTTCGGCCCAAAGCAGCAGTTCGCGCGCCATGCCGGCGTGGATCTTCTTCCATTGGCTCAGGAAGACGCAGTACTGTGTCTCGTAGGAGACGTGGCATACGCCTCGCTCCAGCGCCTCGAGTACCGCCCCCGCGAGCGAGTGCGCGCTTAGCCGAAGCGCCACCAGTTGCGCCGCCAATTCGCTCAGCGATTCCTTTCGCGCGGGAAATGTGTTGCTCAGGGCCGGCAAGAACGCTTCACCCAGTGCGCTATACGAGGTGAGTTGATTCAGCTTGCCCGGCAAAGCCGTCAAGAAAGGCTCGTGGCGTGCGACTTTCGCTTCGACAGGAACACCCGACGCAATGAGCCATTCGAATTGCCGGGCTCGCGCCGGCCGCTCGAGCCTGGTGGCTATTGCCGCCGCCAGCGGTTTCAACCGAAGGAGTGGAGGCGCCGGCTGACGGCCGGAAGAACCCAAACGTGATTGGCTCCGGCTCCCGTTGCGGGAGCGGACCACGGTTAAGCCGGGGGCTAGAGCGCCGGAAGCTTGCCGGCCGTCCGGATCGTGAGGCAGATCGTGTATTCGCGGGGCACCGAGCTCGAGTGTCTTTCTCGGGTTACCGAAGAGTACAAACGGGTCCAGTTTGCCCTTTCTTTCAAGGTTGAATCGCCGGACGCACTCGCCTGCGCTCAAGCCCTCCCAAACCAACGCCAAGTAGCGAAGCAGGTCTTCCGGCCCTGTGCGCATTACCCCAAGAGAGGTTACGAACGCGCCGACGGTGGGGGAGCAGGCCAGTTGAAAGCTGCCCGTCGCGGAGTGGGGAAAGTCCGGTAGCACCTCAAACGCTCCCCAGCAGGTCGCGAGAACGAGCAACTCCGAGGAGAGAGCGCCAAAGTCCAGGCAAACATGATTCTGCCGCGGGCAGTCGCCGGTGTGGAAGCAGGCCGGAAGGTAACCGCTTCGGACCTTCCGTCCATCCGACCTGCTGCAAAGGGCATAGCGCCCCAAATTCAAGCAGAACCCATTGCCATGAGCCTCGATCAACAACAGACGGGACGGCTTACTCAAGACCTTGTCCACGTCCTCGCGGGAAATGTCTGTCCCGCACAGGAAAGATCCTTCATCCGATTCGTACCGTAGCGGTATATCGGTCGACGTCGAGATCAGGGCGACCCCACGCTGAGTCTCGGATGGGAGCGTGAGGCTCTTCAGAACTTGCATGGCCGTGGACTCGAGGGTGTGCGCCACGATGAAGCCAACCGAAACACCCCGCATCTCGTGGCACTCGAACTGAATTCCCGCCAGGCTGGCCGCGCCGGCCAAGGCCGGGTCCACGGCGACCAGTACCGTGCGGCTCACTCCGCCCTGAAGGACGCCCCGGACGGCATGGATGCCCGCGTCATCGGGCAGTAAGGCAACCTCGGCTCCACTTAGCGCTCCCAATAGACGGGCCGCATCCCGCCCAAGAGGGCCGATTCCCACGGCCATTTCGGCATGCAGCCCCGAAGCCCACCGCCGAAGAGCCAGGTACCGCCTCAGTCGCAGGCGTCCCGCCTGGGACACACGGGAGAGGAGGGGCAGTTCCGTGCCGTGGCTTAACTGGCGAGCAATGCCGGCGCAGCCACCCTCCGCCCTTCGGGACGCTTCGCTCATTTGCTCCTTTCCGACACCCCGGTCTCGCGCGAAGCCCCCAGTTTTGGCTTTGTCTGGCGCAAAGGCGCCGAACATGAACAGGCAGGGGTCACCAAAAGCACCGCCGCCCCCCCGCCGAAAGGAGGAAGTTCGCACGATCCTTCGGTCCCCGTTCCGCACGACCGGCGGCCGGCTCAACCCACAGCCTCGACCGCCGGATGGCCTTCTCGGCTTCCGGACGTCCCGTCAACCTTTCGAAACCCACCCGGAAAACCCGCAAGTCGTTAGAGCGCAAAAGGCTCGGGCTGTATGTCGCTATGCCGGATAGGTATTCATATCCAAATCGGCATCACCGATGGCGCTGTATCATATCACTACATTTCGATTTTATCAAGGGCTATCGAGATGGACGCGCATGGGCACAACGCTCGCCTTCGGCGCATCACTGGCTTCACCTCTTGGGCCCTTGTCCGGGAGGTGGCCCCATGCGGTCCGGCGGGAAGGACACGTGTGGCGAATGGAAACCCAGCGGGGGCGCGTCCGCGTCCGGGACAAAGCGCGGCCGTTCTCCGGGCTCTCCCAGGCCGAACACCGTGCCATTACGGGCTTGACACGACTACGCTTGTCTGGTAAAGTACTACGCGGCAAATAGCCAATAGTAAGACCCGGCGTATCTAACAGACGAGGAGGAGTATTCATGAAACGGAAGTACGAGAAGCCGGTCGTGCAAGTGAGCAAGGAAGAGGAGTTCCTGGCGGTTCCCGCCCTGATGGTCAGCAAGTGCTGGTAAGCCAGGTCTGGGCGCACTCGCCACACTAGGATGCTCAAGCTTTATCTGAGAGTGCTCGGACGCACGATCCGAGTCGAGAGCGACAATAGGGCGCTACTGGATGCGGTAGAAGAACGGTATGCGCCCTATCTTATTTCCATGCGAGAAACTGACGCCTGCGCAAACGGTGATGTGAGCGTGCTGGAGTTGGCGGAGTCGGATCAAGGCCTTCGGGTGGGCTTCGGTGGACGGCGGATACTCCTCGAGGGAGGACAAAGCTGGCTGAAGCCCGATGATATTGTCATTTATGTCCTGAGGAAGCTTCTTCCAAATCTGGCCTTTGTTCATGCTTCGAGTATCCAGGAGAAAGGCAGAGCCGCGCTCTTTGTCGGTTCGACTCACCAGGGCAAAACGACCTTGGCATACGCCTTGGCCCGGAACGGGTTCGCGCCCATGTCCGATGACTTGGCGCCGCTCGATCTTGGCTCTGGACGGGTCTTTTCGCTCTACACCTCGGCCACCGTGCGGCCGCAGACGGCTGCCCTCGCCGCTCAACACGGCTGGCCGCTACCGCACGCCTGCGCCTCTTCGGGCAAAAATGTGGCGGAGTTCAGTGCGGAGCTTGC
>JAVEWL010000329.1:0-6328 GCA_034004565.1 FCB group bacterium
TATAGAATCGGTCCGCATCTTCGGGATGCTTGGCCTTCAAATAACGTCCACCCAAATACAATGCGTGGGCACAGAACGGGTCGTTGTCGGGAAGCAACTGCGCCGCCTGCCACATGTGCTCCGCCGCAACCTTGACGAAGTAGTTCATCTCCGGATAGTCCCGAAACGCGTCCTGGGAACGCGCCTCCAAGTCAGACCGACGCTCAGGACTGCCGAGTCCCTCGGGGAGATAAGCCGACCAAGGGTCGCCGGGACAAATGAGATCGGGCCCTTCTTCACGAATGATGCGCCCCAGCTCGAAGGAGTGCTCGGCACGGGATCGAGCAGGCTGTCTAGAATCCATTGCCCCGTCGAAGTGGGCCTTCGCTTTGATCGCCAGTTCCCGAATATCCTGAGAATCATACTGCCGGGGCTCAAAATACGGTAGCGCCTCCGCCCAACGACCTTGCCTTGCATATCGTCGCGCAAGGCAACGTCGCGCTACGGAAAAGGCCGGATCGTTCGGTCGGGCATCCACAAAAGCTCTCAGTTTATCGATCGTCAGCACCGATTCCGCAATGCCTATTTGGTCTATCCAATCCTCGGCTTTAATTGCCGCGTCCAATGCGCCGGCATAGTCTCCGACAGCGAGCAGAGTTGTCATGAGATCCTTGTTCGCCTCAAACTGCGCCGGCGTGGTCGCCCAGATGTCATCAATGCTGAAGTCGTGAACCTGCCAAACCGAATCCACAGGCATCGTGCCCGTCAACCGCTTGAATACCTCCGCGCTCTCCGCGAGCTTCCCCTCGCGCTGAAGCAGCTTCGCCTGCACCCAAAGCGCATACGGCGAATTCGGGTCGCTCTGCGCAAGCCAACGCGCCGCCGCGTCCATCTTGCCACCGTTATAATTCACCCACGCGAGGTACTCGGCGCCCGCAACCGGCTCCTGCGGTTGAAACGCTTCCAGCGCCGCCAGCCAGGCCTCGGTCGCCGAGGTCGTCCGAGGATGCGACAACACCCACGCCGTAACGATGCGACGCGACAACTCGTCCTGAACCAGTGCTGGATCCACGGGTTTCTGTTCCAATGCCTCCCGGCAGACGATCCGCAACGACAGGCATCCATCAACCGGGTCCTTGGCGTACTCGCGGATCGCCCCCACATAGTCCCCCAAGAGCAGCAGCAGTCGCCTCTGCCATCCCACACTGTCCGCGGCCAGGTTCAACGAGTCCCTAAATCCCTCCGCCGCCAGCGCACGCACCCGCTCGAAAAAAGGCCCGGCCTGCTTCGGATCCTTCTGCATCCAGCACTTGCCCAGCATGAATGCGGCCCACGTGCTGCGGAACTTCCGCTGTTCCGCGGGCAGTTCAAGAACGGACGAAAACTCCGCGATGGCCCCGTCCCATTCGCCAGCGTGATACGCGGTGGCGCCGCGCACGTATATCGAAAACTCCTTCGGCAGCCGTGAAAGCAGGTCCTTGTAGGGCTCCAGATCAAGCGAAGCCGGTCGAGGCGAATCCTTGTCCCCATATGGAGATTCCAATTGGTCAAGATACCTGGAAAGGTGCGATGATAAGTCCTCTCTCAGAGCTCTGTAACGAGCAAGCAGGTCCTCCGCATCCGGCGCCCCCTGGATCGCCTCCCCAAGTTCGGACTCGTCCGCCGCTCTGGAACGATCATGCGAAGCGGTATACCGCCTTTCATCTTCCTCGAAACCTGGATGCCCCGCCGGCTGGCTCCTCTCGGGTTCAGGCACCCCCAAAATCCGTCGAACCTCAATGTCAAAGATGGCGGTCGGCATATCGGTCGCACGCCACGCTCCGTTCCAGGAACACGCCCCACCCGGCTGTGCCCACAGAACCACGAACATCCCGACTACCCACAGAAAACGCTTCATTCCCTCATCCCCGCGCATCTCGCCAACATGAGTTGTCCTTCCCGGCAGTATCGCACGGATCGCGCCATCGAGGAAGACGAATAGATCCCGAACCCACCTGCATCCCACAGACTTCGTCTCAGCCTCACCGCAAATCCACATCCAACCGGCACGGAGTCCCCGCCACCAAGGTCACTGGCACCGTGCGCACAACGTCCTGCCCATCCGGCCGCCTGGTAAGGACACTGACCTCCCCGGCTCCCTCTGGCAGCTCATCAAAACGGTATTCCCCCGTTGAGCCGTGGCGCCTTGTAAACGCCTTCCCTTCCCCTGCGGACACAACAATACCCATTAGAAACACGTCTACCCCGACGGGCGCCGACACCGTTCCTTCCAATACGCACGTACTTTCCGGGTAATCAAGGTCCACCCGAGCCGGAATCCCTTCTTCAAGTGTCGTTTCGCGCTGCAAAAGCCTGAGATTGTAAGCAGGATCGGGAAAACGCGCGGTTATCCACACGTGCCCAGGAAGCAGAGGATGGGCAAGCGAGTAGTGCGCAGTCCCCCTGCCCTCGAATTCCCCCGTACCGAGAAACCGCGAGGGTGGAAACAGTTCCGTCGAGCGAGGAACCCACACGGGTGTGTAGTCCACAAAGACATTCATTAACTCGTACTGATCGGGCGGATTACCCCCTATGGTCAAATCGCCCTCCAGGGCGACGCCCCGCTTCAGGCGTATTTCGACCGTCTGCGGACGGTCCGGCTTCGGAGACACATCCACACTCGTCGGCGCATGGTCCGGATGAAACGCGGTCAGCTTCTGCGGCTCAGGCGCCAGCTCCGTCAGTTCAAAGGTCCCGTCATGCCGCGACTTCACAAGAAGAGCGTAGCTCGTCTCCTTCATGAAAACATGCTCGCCCAGAAAGATTCTTGCCTCCGATTTGGGTCTTCCATCGGGATCGAGTACGATCCCTTGGACGGTACCGGTCCGGCGGAGCTTCAATACCACTCCTGTCCGGCCGCTGTCGGATGAAACCGTCGCGATAATCTCCTGTTCCGTGCTGTACCCCGGCCCCCGCGCCACGAGAGTAACATCCTTCGTGCCCTCGAAATCGAGTAAGAGCTTGAAGCGTCCACCATCGTTGCTAACGTGACCATCCCCACTCCCGGCCATATCGATCTTGTCCTCGCGGCGTTGCGGCCATAGCATAATCTGGAAGTCCGTTATGGCTTGGCCATTATCCGCACACACGACTTGGCCCTCGACAAAATGGGCCTCTTGAAGCGTGAAATCGGCATCCACGCTTCCCGCCGGAATCGGCGAACGAAACGTCGTTCGATAGCGCTGCGACTCGTCCTTTACGACAAGCCTGTAAGGGCCGGAAACAAGCCCGTCGATCCGGTACCGGCCATCCTGGTCTGTCAATACCCCTTCATCGTCGTCCGTGACGAGGACGCAGTACTCGTAGCCTTTCTCCGGTTCCGCTTTGACCCGAACACCTTCGACAGCCTTCCCCGCCGCGTCCCGCACGGTACCGGACAGGGACAGCGACGGGGGCACAGCCGGCACCGTAATCTTGACCTCGCTAATCTTCTGCCCCGGGGAAGCCAAAACCTTGACAGGCTCTACCGTCTCCGTGATAGGCGCTCCGAGGCTGCCTTCCTTCCTCACATAGGCGCTAAGAGCAAGCTCGCCGTCGATTACGTTTTCTAAGATGAAGGCGCCACGTGCGTCGGTCGTGGCCGAGTGTCCCCACCGGAACTTCATCGATGAAACCCACACCTGAGTCCCAGCGGACACAGGCTTGCCCTCGGAATCGGCCACCACGCCCGAGATCTCGGCGGGCTCCTGCGCTCGAATCAGCAGCCCCTCCAAACCTTTCTCCGTAAGCGTCAAGGGGCCGATCGGCCGGGCACAATAGGCGCTCTTGCCCGCGGGATCATAAAGACTTACATACAGGCCATCCGTAGGCTCCACGCCCTTCAATTCGAAGCGGCCGTCAGCCTTCGTCACCGCAGTCTTGCTGAAGGACCATGTGCGCTCTTGAAAAGGAGATTTATCCCCGGAAGGAGCATCAGCCTTTACGCCCACGCCCGCGGCAGGCTGACCGTCCTTGTCCAGGAACCGTCCGCGAATGCTGGGCGTGCCGCGCATGCTGAAATCGATGCCCTCCACGGTCTTTCCGGGCGCCGCCTCCGCTTGAAGCTCATCGGCTCCAACGATGGGCAGGAAACCGAGGCTCGGCATCGGTCCCACGCTAATACTATATGTTGCCTTTCCAAGCCCGGTGATGCGGTAGCGTCCATCGGCATCCGTGGTGGCATTTCGCGAACCGGGTTCCACACCTCCGTGATTGCTGGCCCCCACACTGATGCCGGTGAGCGGCAGGTGCGTGGCAACATCCGTCACGCGGCCCGCAACGATGCCACCCTCCATCACCTCGACGGTAAGCGCGATAGGCGCCCCCCCTTCCTTGATGTCAACTTGAACCGGCCCCTTGACCGAAACAAGACCGTCCTCACCCTCCCACACACAAAGGGTGTATAGCCCGGGCGCCAAACCGCGGAACAGAGCCTCGTCGGCCCCCCGCCAGTTCGGAGGTATTGGAACAAATGGGTCGGTCTTTTGACTGTGGTCGTTTATGGAGATCAATTCCGACGGCCTGGGATGACTTCGCTCACCCTTACAGAGATACACGTTCGGCTTGACCGATTCACCGGTGGTCTTTCGCGCGGTAACCGTGAGCTGCGGCGACGCATCTGGAGTCGTGGCTGCTCCTGTCGAAGTTGCAACCCCTTCCCCCTGTCCGGCGTGCGTAGGCACGGCAGGTTGCGCACCGGGAGTCGCCGGCACACCCGAAACCTTTGACGAGGTCGCGGAGGCCACCGGCGAAACCGGCAAATGGTGTCGCGCCACCTGCACCCAGACGGCAGCCCCAACCGCAACAACAATCGCCGCCGTCATAGCCGCCTTCGCCAGCCCCGCCACACCCGCCCCAGTCGCGCCGACCGCGGCGCCGGCCACCCCAACCTTCCACGCCACCGGTACCGCAATCGCCGCGCAAGAAATACGCTCCACGGGCTGCGCAAGCATTGCCCGGACGTCCTTCGCATCGCCGACTTCGCTCAATATGCGTGCGCCTAAAACCTCTCGGGCGCGTTGCAGCCGCTTTCGCACCGCACCATGGGATATGCCAAGCAAGTGCGCAATCTCGCGCCCGTTTCGCCCGGCAAAATAGTGAAGAAGAAGCACCTCGCGCGACGCATCGTCGATCTCGGCCAACTCGCGGTCAACCAATGCGAACAGCTCCGCTCGCTCCACCGACGGCCGGGCATCCTCGCCCCCTTCAGGAGGCTCCCCCTCCAACCGTCGCGCACGCGCCCGAAACGTATCTGCCGCCACCCGCCGGGTTATGCTGACCGTCCAGGAGACGAATTTCCGGGGATCCCGCAGCCGGTCCAGCGATTGAAGTGCGCTAAGGAACGCCTCCTGAGCCACATCCTCCGCATCGGCATGATTGTGCGTGCGCGCATAGGCCACGGCATACACCGCCGGCAAGTGGCGCTTCACCAGAAATCCGAACGCCTCCCGCTCCCCCGACAGCACCCGCCGGATAATCAGGGCCTCGTCATTCTCGCGAGTTCCAAACATGATGCCCTCCTCCGATACCGTACTGTCCCCCGGGCATCAAAATGTGTGACATCCTCCTCGTGAGCGCGAGGAAGTCAGTCGCCTACTTCCCCGTCAGTGACTTCACCAGCAAGTCTTTAAACCCCTGCTCGTCCTTCCAGCCGGTGCCGATGCGCACCGTCCGCCCGTTCTCGTCCAACACCGTATCGCCCTTATCGCTGATGGACAGCTTCACGTCTTCCATCGTCGCCAGCGACTCGTCGAAGGCCAGGTACACCGCCGCCGTGTCGTAGAGGATGCTGCTCGAATCTTTCGGGTGGTGTCCACGGTTCACCCACAGATCGTAGTTCTCGATGATGACCTTCGACAATGGGTTGTCCGACTTCTCGACCTTGAGGTAGTCGTCGCCCGTAAGCCGCAACTGTCCGCAGATGTCCAGCGGCGCATACGTGATCTTCCAGGGAGCCGCGAACACCGCCTGCGCCGCCTTCGGGTCGCACACCACGTTCCACTCCGCCTGCGGCTTCGGGCCGCCGTCGTACCCAATCCGCACGCTCCCCGCCATCGCCACCACGCGCGCCTTCTCCGCGATCGAAGGGTCCCGCTTCAACGCTTCCTCGATATTCGTCTGCCCGCCGATGACGATCAGCGTCACCTCGCCCGGCGTGGCCTTAATCGTGTCGATCAGCGCCTGCACGCCATCCTCATACACCTTCCCCGGATGATCCTTCAGGTCATAGTCCCCCAGCCACTTCGCCTGGTTGATCGGCTTGACCTCCGTCCGCACGCCCGTGCCGATCGGAATATCCGTCCGCCCGAGTTCCTGCAACATCTTCGCGACC
>JAVEWL010000330.1:0-6308 GCA_034004565.1 FCB group bacterium
ATCCCGAAGGCGATCGCTCGGCCCCGTCCAGCGGCCGGATGCCCAAAGACGGCTTCTATTTCGACACCATCGTCCGGCAGGAACCCATCGACGACGCCCGCCTGCGCGTCGAGGATAATCTGGAAGAATTCGTGCCGGTCACCCCCGAGGAACTCGAACGATACCGGACCGAATCGGACCGTCTTTACAAGACCGGCCGCGCCATTCTCGCCAATTTCGGCGGCACGGCCTTCGGCGATATCGCGCTGGTTCCCGCGCCCTGGCTGAAGAACCCGCGCGGTATCCGCGACATCGCCGAGTGGTACATGAGCACCGCCATGCGCCGCGACCACGTCTATCAAATATTCGAGCGCCAATGCGAGATCGCCCTGGCCAATTGGGAAAAAATCCACGCGGTAGTCGGGAATAAGGTCGCGGCGGTCTTCGTCACCGGCACGGACTTCGGCACCCAGCACGGTCCCTTCATTTCCGTCGACGCCTATCGCGACCTCTTCAAGCCCTTCCACAAAGCGGTCAACGACTGGGTGCACAAGAACACCGCCTGGAAGACCTTCATTCATTCCTGCGGTTCCGTGCGCGCCTTCCTCGACGACTTCATCGACGCCGGATTCGACATCCTTAATCCGGTGCAATGTTCAGCCGCCGAGATGGGCGCCCAGGCGCTGAAGGACCGCTACGGGGATCGCCTGACCTTCTGGGGCGGCGGCGTGGACACGCAGAATACGCTGCCCTTCGGAACAAGAGGCGATGTCGAGAACGAGGTCCGCGACCGCATACGCATCTTCGGCAAAGACGGAGGATTCATCTTCAACACGGTCCACAACGTACAAGCCGCCGTACCCGCCGAAAACCTGGTCGCCCTGTACGAAAGTCTGAAACAAAACGGCCAATACCCGCAACAATAAGGCACAGCCGCGAAATTGGCCGTCGCGTAAAGCTTCTCTCGCTCGACTTTGCTTACGGAGGTTCTCCAATGCGGTCCACGTGTCTTCTGATTCTCGGTGGTCTTTTCGTATCGCTCAACGCGGCCTGGGGCCTCGACGCCGGCACCGGCGTCGCCGATATCACGCCCGACGTCAAGGCTTACAAGGTTCCGATGGCGGGCTACGGCGCACGCGATAATAAGCCCGCCACGGGCGTACACGATCCGCTGCACGCGAAGGTGCTGTTTCTGCGCGACGGCGACGTCCAGGTGGCGCTGATCACCTGCGACCTGAGGTCAATTACGGCCGAGTACAAGAACCAGGTGGTTGCGAAGACGGCCTCCTTGGGCTTCACGGCGGACAATGTCTTCATGGCGGCGTCGCACACGCACGACGGGCCCTCGATGTATCCGGAGGAGTTCTGGCAGTTTCAGTTCGGCGCGTACGATCCGAAGATCGTGGATATCATGAGCACGTCGACCGCCGATGCCCTGAAGCGGGCGGTGGAGAACGCCGCACCCGCCAAGGTGGGCTTTGGCGAAGGCAGCATCGAAGGTTTCGTGCGCAACCGCCGCTGGGGCTACGACACGGCCGCGCGCGAGGCCGCGGGTGAAAAGCCCGCGCTGGACCCCGTAGCCTGGGTCATGCGCGTGGACGGCATGGACGGGAGACCGCGGGTCGTGCTCGCCAACATCGCGGCGCATCCCACCATTCTCGGCGCGGAAAACATGCGGATCTCCGCGGAATGGCCCGGCGTGTTGCAGAACGAATTGGAAAAGGCATTCCCCGGTGCGGTCGCGATGTTCACCAACGGCGCGGAAGGCGACATGGCCCCGGAAACCGGAAAATTCGACGATGATTTTGAGAAGATGAATGATTTCGGCGTGCGCATCTCGAAGATCGTCGAGGAGGTAGCGGGAAAGATCGAGACGAAGCCCGGCCTTCCCATCGCCATCAAGCGCGCGACGCCCGATCTGCCCGAATTCGATCTGGCGGAATTCCTGAAGACCTATCCCACCGCGCCTCGCGACGTCGTCGAGGCGGGCCTGCCGCGCAAAGCGGAGTTGCAGATACTGCGCATCGGTTCGGTCGCGCTGGTGGGACTGCCCGGCGAACCGCTTCTTGATGTAGGCTTGGCCGTGCGGAAAAGCGTCACGGAAGAAGGATTCTCGCGCGCGGTCGTGGTGGGGCTGGCCAACGACTACATCGGCTACCTCGTCCCCGCGAAAGAGTTCCCCCACGGCGGCTACGAAGTCGACACCCGTTCTTACTACGGCACGGGCCTGGGAGATTTCCTCGCCGGGCAAACCCGGAAGATCGCCCGAGAAATGAAGTAGGGCTGCGTCCACGGTGAAACAACAGGCAGGAGCTATGGGTGCCGGCCAAAGCAATTCAGGCCTGCGGATGCAAGCCTGAATTACTGGAGTACCTTGTCAGGGTGTTAGTCTGCAGCGAACCACTGGACTACGTCCTCGTACTGCTTCTCGATGCCGTCCCAATAGGTATGACCGCCGCCGGGTTGGACGATGAGTTTGACCTTGAGGCCGGTCTCTTCGTATTTCGCCTTCATGATCTCGGACTGCTGAACGGGCACCGTCTCATCCTGGTCGCCGTGAATCAGGAGCAGGGGCGGATCGTCCGGCGTGACCTGGTAAATCGGCGAGATCGACTTCAACTGCGCCGGCAAGTCCGTGACCTTCCCCAGAATCCTCTCGAAGAAACCCGGCCGCCCCTGTTCGATCGCCTGATACCCGTCCGCGGCGCCAAAATTGATGAGGTCCGTCGGCGGAAACCACGCCACGATCGACTGGACGCGGCAGCTTACGCGCTCCACGGGGTCCTTTGATTCCGGCTTGCCCTCGTCGCCCGTCAGCCCCACCATCAACGCCAGGTGCCCGCCCGAAGAGCCGCTCGTGATGCCGATGTGGTCGGGATCGATGCCGTACTCCGCCGCGTGCATGCGAACGAAGCGCACCGAACGCCGGACATCCTCCACCATCTCGGGCACAAAGAAACGCGGGCCGCTCCCGTGGCGCACCACAAAGCACGTGTACCCGCCCTGCAGCAGGCCCATCGCCCAATGGTCCTGGCGGAATTCGGCAACCTCTTCGGCTATGTTGGATTTGTCCGATTTCCAACTGCCGCTCGATATAAGGACGATTCCCTTACCGTTGCTGTTCTTCTCGGGCTTCAAGACGTCCAGGGTCAAGCCCATGCCCTCTTTTTGCCCATAGACCACGTCCTCGGTGGCCTTGTAAGGAACGACCAGCGACTCGATCCCCGCGTACCCGCTCCCCGCCGAGACCAGGCATCCGGCAACCAGAATCGAAAAGGCCACTCTCCGAATAGCAACGCGCATCATGCCCACTCCTTTTAGAAGCTACCGCCTCAACCCCCAACGCATCATCGGGACAACTCTACCGAAAGTAGCACGCATGAGGTGAGAACTCAACAGGCCGAACTCCCAGGTGCGGGTGCGTTTATGGTATCTTCGACATTCCAGGGGTGCGAACGGTAAGCGAGAGAATGCTCATGTGGAAAAAGAAACTGGGAATAGCGGCGGGCATACTGGCAGTCATTGTGATCCTGCTCTGGGGACGCAAGGCCTACCTCGACGCGCATTACTTCGACAACTACGATCCCGGCGCCCCCCTCAATATCGCCACGATCGAGACGACGGAAGCCGGCAATAGCACGCCTGAAGAGGGCTATACCGTCACCAAGTTCACCTTCGACGGATTCAAAGGCGAGAAGGTTCCCTCCCTGATCTGCATCCCCATGAAGGATCCCGGGAAGAAGCGTCCCGCGGTCATCTTCCTTCACGGCATCGGACAGGACAAGGACTTCGTAAGAGTAATTGCGCCGCCCTTCATGCGGAGCGGTTTCGCGCTCGTAAGCTTTGATCAATTCACCCAAGGCGAGCGAAAAATAAGGAAGAAGTCGCTCATGTCCGGCTTGAGTGACTTCACGGAACGCCCGGCCAAAACCGTCAACGAGACCCGGCGCCTCGTCGACTATCTGGGCACACGCGACGATATCGACCCCCAACGCATCTACCTGGTCGGCGCCAGCTACGGCGCGGTCACCGGCAGCACCGTTCTGGCCATGGATAAACGCGTGCGGGCGGGCGTGCTGGTGTACGGCGGCGGCGACTTCGGCAAGCTCCTCGACTCGTACGCCAATCACCTGGCCGTGGCGGTGGGATTGGGTATGATCGACGGCAAAGGGCTCAACCCCGAGAAGCCGCCTCTACCCACGTTGAGCGCCTCTCAGGAATGGAAAATCGGCGTCGTTCTCGGCTGCGCCATCCCGCTGGGCCGCTATCTCTTCGGCGTCGCCGATCCCATCCATTACGCCGACGAAATCGCGCCCACCCCCGTGTACTTCCAAAACGGACTCTACGACGTGCTCGTGCCGGCCGCGGCGGGAAAAGCCCTGCAAGACGCCGCCAGGGAACCCAAGAAGATTACCTGGTACGAATCCGACCACGTCGGCATCAACGTCAAAGATACCCAGCGCGTCCTGGCCGACGGCCTCAATTGGCTGCTCGAACAGGACAATCCCCTTCGCGCCCCGGAAGACAAAGCCCCCGCCCTGACAAACTTCGACCTCGACAAAACCTGAGAATCCCTGACACAATGGAAAAAGCCGTGTGGGGCAGCCGCCCCACACGGTTTCTCCGTTCGCTCATTGACGTTTCGTCGAAGATGATGCGATGAAATTCGCTCGGCATACTTTCAAGAACCATTTCGGATCCCTCTGAACCGTCTATTTCGTTTACCGGTTCCTGTTCGGGATGCACAACCAATTCCGTGGCGCTGTGGGTCATCGCAATCCGCAGGAACCCTGGTCGATACTCCGACGGTCCCATCTCGGCGCGAATGTATGCAATATCCGTTCGAAGCGGCTCAATCCGCGCGTATTTCTCCATAAGCTCACGCAAACCCGGCGGAAACAACAGTAAGAGCTGAGACTCCATCTCGTCCGGCCCGGAAGGCAAGAGCCGGTAGCACTGTTTGTCGTTGAGGATGGCGTAGGCCGCGGTTCGCGCCTCCTCAAATGAAAGCGCACATATGGCGACAGTTTCGCGCTGGACGCACTCGATGAATTCCGCTCCGGTGAACCGCCGCCACGCCCCTCGAAGCGCAGTCCAAGGGTGACATAGGTTGCGCAGTTTCATCTTGGGCACGTCCTATCGCTTGACGTTGTTTGCGCGGCCTGATTTCGCCTTGGCTGCCTGTTTCTCCAGGCGTTTTTCGATGCCGGCAATGGCCTTTTGGACCGTCTTGGCCTGCCAGCGAGTCCAGCGGCCCACCTTGCTTCGGGTAATCTCCAGCTCTTGCTGCCTCTCGCACCGCTCCCGCAAGAACTCCAGTTCCCGCTGGCCGCCGGTCTTGCGCAATGCACCCCCTGCGTGCCCGGGCACATCGTCAAAGCACGCCATCAGCGCATCATTTGCTACCTCGGGAGGTAGCAGGCGCGTGGCTGTGAAACACAGCATTTGCCGTGCTGCGCCGTGTTCGGAATTCTTCAACGTCCTCACAAGCCACTCTTCAATATAGAGTGGCTTCGAGCGAGAAAAGGCGTCGCCGATTGCCCACTTCGGATGATGATTTGGGCATTTGTCAAAGGCGTCCGCCAAGGGGCGCCCGTCGTAGGGCTGGGTCGCCGTGCCGATATAGCGGGCCATCCATTCGACAACATGCCAATTCTGCATCTCAGGAAGCGATTCAAGCAAGACCTCAACCACTTCGGGCGACAACGGAAGGTAGGGGTTAAAACTCTCATCGATGCCGGTAACCGCAAGACCAAGCCTTTGCAACTTCTCGGTTACAGGTTTGCATGCCTCATCATACGCGGCCCATCTTTCTTCCATTGACTCACGGGCCGCTTCAGATACTGCAAGAAAGGACTCGAGCAGAAGCTTATCTCGTTGTTCTTTCATAACAGCCTATTCACAATAATCCGCCCCGCGCTAACCAAGGCCTGAAGATCCGATGAGAATTGAGTGGTTTTGCGCACTGTCAAAACCATACTTAGGCCATTTGCCTCAGCAAAGAGTAACATATCGGTTATCTGATTTGTCAGGCTTTGATAAGCGACGTTCTTGACTTCTCCAAGTACTTTTGGGGTCAGGTAGTCGGGAATCCTGTAGTTCGCAGTTCTTGTAAGAGAATCTATCCTCGTAGTATTCCTAACAGCAACGGCAATTCTTTCCCCCGCGCGTCCCATTTGTTGGGCGTATGCGGTTGAACCCGCGATAGCGGCTTTCGATAGCGCACTTGAAGCTATTCGAGACGTCAGCGCACTTGAAGCTATTCGGGACGCCAATCGAGAAGCCAATGGCCCAACAATCTCAGTAGTTATCGCACCCGAAGCAATTGC
>JAVEWL010000331.1:0-6307 GCA_034004565.1 FCB group bacterium
GTGCGGATTTTCTGTCCCGGCTTCAGCTTTGTTTCAGAAGCAAACCGCCAAACATTGTCCGGATCGCATGCATACCATATGCCGTCATCAGGATTCTGGATCGGATAAAAGGCATCTTTACGCTGCAATAAAGTATGAGCCTTTACCAGATTGTCGTTGATCCACGGTCCGCGAGGGTCGTTGTCGGGATTCTTATAGGCGCCCGTATCCTTCGCGTCGCCCTCGAATGAGAAGGCGGATCCGGCATAGCACAGAACATACTCGTGATCCTGCGAGAAGAAGTAGTTCTTGGAGTCGTTGGCGCCGCTGCGCGTCTTCCAGACGAAGGTGCCCACCTTCATGCCGGGGAAGATCTGATCCATGAGGCAGGAGAGGTGGGCCATCTCCTCCTCGCCGATGTGAACGAAAATGACGCCGTCGTCGCGGAGCAGTTCGCGGGCGAGGACGAGGCGCCGATGCATGAACTCGAGCCACTTGGAATGGCGGAAGGCGTCCTCCTTGTCGAGGAAGCGGTCGTTGTAGACGAAGTCGCGGTTGCCGGTGTTGTAGGGCGGGTCGATATAGATGCACTTGACCTTGCCGGCGTGGGTCATGCGCAGGAAGCGGAGCGCGTCGAAGTTGTCGCCCTCGACGATCAGGTTGCCGAAGGGTGCCCCGCCGCACGACAGGGCGGCATCCGGCTCCAGGGCGACGAAATCGCCGTTGAGGGCGGTTTCGCGCTCGATCTCGTCGCGCTCCCAGACGAGGCCGAAGCGGCGCTGGCGCCGCGCCTCGCGGTCGCGCCGTTCGAGCAGCGCGACGAGCTGCTCGCGGGAGAGGTCGTTGTAGGTCGATGTGCTCATCCTGCCGCCCAGTTGTCGATCTGCAAGTCAAGGTCGCCTGCCGAATCGCGGATTCGCGTCAGTTTGTCGTTGGTCACAAGGATCAGTTTGGATTCAACGGCTTGGGCCGCGATCCAGACATCATTCTCGTCGACTCCCAGCAAATCGCCCGCGACGGGATCGAGCAACAGGCCCAGGCTCAGCGATTTCGTCTTCACGCTTCGGGGAGCGAAACGCTCGAATAGCCTTGCCTTGAGCTGGCCGTAGTAGAGGTCTGTTCCACGAGTTACGGGCACCGTCTGGAAGGTCTGTTCGAACACCCTCAGGTTCGCGGCAGGAATCGGCTCCTTGTGCCGACGATGCCATCCGAATTGGATTTCACCCCAGGTGATTGCCGACATGAACAGGGGGACATCCTCCGGAACCGAAGCGATGCGCCCGGCCACACGTTCATGGAACTCCGATCGCTCG
Organism: FCB group bacterium; assembly: GCA_034004565.1. Taxonomy (GTDB): domain Bacteria; phylum Hydrogenedentota; class Hydrogenedentia; order Hydrogenedentales; family SLHB01; genus JAVEWL01. The sequence goes on from JAVEWL010000331.1 coordinate 1,293, forward strand.
TTGATCCAGTACGAGAGGATGTTCGTATCCAGAAGATATCCGCTGCAAGTGCTCATGGCAGGTCGTCCACGCAGGGCTGGGCGGCGTCGGACACTGCCTGCTTGAACTCATCCGGCAACGACTGCCAGACCCGCGACCTGCGCAGACGCGCAGCCTTCGGCGCTCGCTCGATGAACGTCAGGTAGACGTGCAGCGGGATGCAGGAGACGAAGTCTTGCGGAAAATACTCCGTCTGATCGAAGGGCACGCCGGGCCGCTTGTGGCCGGAGAACAGGTCGAGGATGGCGCGCTCGTCGCGCGGCGCGAGGTCGTAGAGCTTCAGCACCTCGGCATCGATCTGGAGCCGCAGGCGTTTGAGCTCGTTGGCGGCCCGGGGGGCCGCCGGCCCTTGTGCGGCATCTGCTGCGCGGGCCTTGCCGACATAGGCCTCCACGGCCCGCTCGACGGCACTGCAATTCCGCAGGTCACGGAGCAGGGGCAGCGGGAGCGCTTCGTAGGTCCGGGTGTCGATATCGCGTTTGCCGCTCTTGGCATGGACGAACGCCTGAGCAAAAGGACTGGTCAGGATTGCCCACAAGACATCAATGGTAAGCGGGGTGGAGGCTGACTTGGGACGGATTGTGATCAGCCGTTTGGTCGTAGGAAAACCGTTCGGATCCATCAGCGCCCAGATCTTCCACGGATCTCGCCTACCCGAGGCATTGACGACAACCTGAGGCTTGCCCGTAGTGGCCGCCGTGCCCCAGAACCGCACGTCTTCATCCGCGAAGACAAGTGTATCCGGCTTGGGCTCCTGATGGTGAAGCACGTTCGGCTCCACATAGCGCAGGAGTTCGCGGGGCGTGCCGCCGCGTGTTCCAGGGTACCCCTTCTGGAATTCAATCCCGCGCCCGATGTCCGCCAAGTCGCCGAGTCTGGGATTGTCTGCCAGCGAGTCCCAGACGTTGGCGAGAAAAGGCACAGAAAGGTCGAATAGCGGCGGCCGCGCGACACGGACGACGTCGATTTTCTGTTCGAAGCCGAAGGCGTAACGCTTCCGGAATGCCGTGACACCATCGTCCTTCACATATGCATAGCGGATGGTGGAACGCGGGTGAGGCTTCCGCCGCTGGGCCAGCACTACGCATGTCTCCGCCTGCGAGAGCGTGAATACTTTCTTGTCCGGGAAATGTGCGATTTCGATGATTTCAAACTCCGAGGCAAGTATCTTGCGCACCGCCGCGACCTTTGGGCTGGTCAGAAAGCTGCGTGGCGCGACGAATCCGACAATTCCGTTCTCGCGGATGTGGGGAAGTGTCCGGGCGAGGATTTCGGCGTACTTGACGTACTGGGTACAGTGCCACGCCTCGCGGTCCTGCGGCGCAAACGCCTCGTATGGGGGATTCGTGAGAACGAGTCCAGGGACCGGAATCTCGCGTTCGAGGGGATTCGCTTGAAAGAGATCGCAGTGCTTCAGCCACCAGCCGTTTGGGTTCGGAACGTCCGTGAGCGACAGCGACAGGCGGGCGATCTCCAGCGAGAAGGGATCGATGTCAGCTCCGTGGAGCATCCGTCGAACGTATGGCACCGTTTCGGCATGGGGCTGGCGCTCCTCGAATGCGAACTGCTGGAGCATTCGCAGCGCGGCCACGAGAAACGCGCCGTGGCCGCAGGCGGGCTCGTAGACGATCCGTTGCTCCGCAGGCAGCTCACGAAACCAGTCCTCAACCTGCCACAGCATGTAGTCGGCCAGCCAGGGCGGCGTGCTGTGCGTCCCGAGTTTCTTGCGTGTCGCCTTCGAGATGAAGGCGTTCTCGTAGATCACCCCGAGCGATTCGGTGCTCATGTGGCGCAACGAGGCCAGGCCGAATACCTGCCGGGCGACGGTTTCGAGCACGTTGGCCGCCGGGCGCGAAATGCCAGTGTCCGGTGCGCCGCCACAGTGCTGCACGACCTTCTGCAGCACTCCCGCCACATCCGACCGGTTCAATTGCTTGAAACCCGGCACCCCTTTGTCCTGGAGGATTTTCGCTGCCAGCAGACGGAAGACCGAGCGCAGCAGCATCTCTCCGGCCGACTCGTTCGTTCCCAGCGCCCCTTGCCAGTCCGGCAGCGCATTCCCGATCCAATCGGCAAACTTAGTGCTCAGTTGATCGCCGACATGCCGCTCCAGGAACGGCATGAGGTCAATGTCCACAAACTCAAGTTGCGTTTCTGTGGGAGTTTGAGGCAGGTTCTTTGCCCGGTAGATTTCTTTCGGTGCGAAGGCGTCGCAGTTGCTCCGGAAGTATTCGTCCAATTCGCGATTGGAGAGAGTAGTTAGCAGGCTGGGTTTATCGGCCGTCTGCTTCCAGACCCCGACATGCTCCTGCACGGCAAGCAAAACGATCGGCGCGCCGTTGTCGCGGAACGCTTTTAGGTAGTCCGCGCAAGCATCCTCGGAAGGAACTTCACCAATCGCCACAGCGGCCGTGCGGATGTCGCAGGGCTGCCAACAATAGGCCACAAGCGAGGGGCGTGGTTCGCGGCTTGCCGGCTGATCCGGGATCGCCTGAATACAGTCGGTATGGTACCCGCAGCGCTGCAATAGCACTCTGAACCGATCGGCGCCGATTGCCGGCCTATCCTGCGTTGTGAAGATCTCCGTCCCCCGTGAGCGTCCGCGTAATCGTTTGAAACCCGCCTACCGTATTCAAGCCGTGAAAAGCCATCGAGAACGATAAGGAAGGTACCAAACCCTCCAGCGTGCCGCAAGCGCGGAAGGGGAGCGTGGAAGGTGTAGTCGGTTAGCGACCGGGGGAGCAAAGGGGGAGCATGAACGAGTGGGCACGCGGCGACCGGTTTGTTGCGAATGATCACCGGCGCGGTACCTGCTATCCGGGCCTGAAGGCCCTTGCCGGCTTCCGGCTGAAGCCGGTACTCTGGCCTTACGGTTGTCTTCGATGCCAACGTGCCGGAGTCCCGCCTTCAGGCGGAAGCGAGGGAGGGGCTTCAGCCCCGTCGTCAACGAAGAGGCAAGACTTTTGCCGTTTTGCCCGCCTCTCGATGCGCGTGCATCGCTCACCCCCTGTAGCTAACCGATTACCGGAAAGGTCGCCGGTTTTCTTGATCCGGCCTGCGAAAAGGAGTAAGCTTTCACATTTTACGGAGCTTACACGTTTAAGGAAACCGATGAGCGAGAAGACTGGCGCGCCGGATGCCGCCCCCCTGCCCCGGCCCGTGATTCATGAAGACCACTGCAAGGGCTGCGGGCGCTGCATCGTGGCCTGCCCCAAAAAAGTGCTGCGGTTCAAGGAAACCCTCAACCGCCGCAGTGTCAAGCCCGCCGAGTATGTCGGCGAAGGCTGCATCGGCTGCGGCTTCTGCTTCTACAACTGCCCCGAGCCCTTCGCCGTCGAGGTCCATACAGCCGGGAAAAAGGGCAAAAAGGATCAACCGCAATGACCAAGTTCATCAAAGGCAACGAGGCGGTCGTCGTCGGGGCGCTTTACGCCGGCTGCGACGCCTTTTTCGGCTACCCCATCACCCCCGCCAGCGAAATCGCCCACGCCGCCTCGGCCTGGTTCCCCGGTGTCGGGCGCGTGTTTCTCCAGGCCGAGTGCGAGACGGCCTCGATCAACATGGTCTATGGCGCCGCCGCCGCCGGCCGCCTCGCCATGACCGCCACCTCCGGCCCCGGCATGAGCCTGATGCAGGAGGGGATCTCCTACATGGCGGGCGCCGAACTCCCCGGCGTGATCGTCAACGTCCAGCGGGCCGGACCCGGTCTGGGCAACGTCTACCCCGAGCAGGGCGACTACAACCAGGCGGTCAAGGGGGGCGGCCACGGCAACTACCACTCCATCGTCCTGGCCCCCGGCAATGTCCAGGAGATGTGCGACCTCACCATCAAGGCCTTCGACTACGCCTTCCGCCACCGCAACCCGGTGATAGTCCTGGCCGACGCCGTCCTCGGGCAGATGATGGAGACGCTGCGCCTCCCGGAGGCCGAGTCGCCCCGTCCCGAGACCTCCGCCTGGGCCGTGCAGGGCAACGCCGCGACCCGCGGCAACCTGGCCACCTCGATCTTCCTCAACGCCCCGATGCAGGAGGCGCACAACCTCCGCCTGCAGGCCAAGTATGCCGCCCTGGCGGATGAGGTGCTCTACGAGGCGTATTTGACCGACGACGCCGCGGTCATCCTGACCGGCTACGGCATCTCGAGCCGCATCGCCCGCTCGGCGGTCGACGAGCTGCGCCGCCGCGGAGTCCGGGCAGGGCTCTTCCGTCCCCTCACCCTGACCCCCTTTCCCTCCGCGGCGCTGCGTCGGACGGCCGCTGGCAAGCGGGTCGCCGTCGTCGAGCTCAGCAGCGGGCAGTACCGCGACGATGTCGCCTTCCACCTCGGCAAGCCTGCCGAATCCCTGACGTTGATCAACCGCATGGGCGGCATCCTGGTGACGGTCGAGCAGGTTGTCGATGGAATCTTGGCGACGCACCGCGGCAACGGCCACGGCGCCGCCGTCCGGAGCCGCGTTGCGGTCCCCGTGCCCGCCGCCGCACCGGGCGCTCCGGCGGGCGACACCGTCTGGGAGCCCCCCTGCCCCCCGAGCCCCGGGGTCTGATTCCCAGCCACCACGAATGTGCCATCGCTCCATCATTCCAGTTTGCGGGCGGCGCCCGCGCGAGATCACACCATGACGAACATCAAAAAAGCCGTCGGTTTCTACGACACCTTCGAGCGGAGCGGCAGCCCGACCCGCGACACGCACTACTGCGCCGGCTGCGGACACGGCATCCTCCACAAGCTGATCTGCGAGGCGCTGGTCGAGCTCGGCCTGCAGGACCGCACCATCATCGTCAACCCCATCGGCTGCGCCGTCTTCGGCTACTACTACTGGGACGCCGGAAACATCGGCGCGGCCCACGGGCGCGCCCAGTCGATCGCCACCGCGCTCAACCGTACCCTCCCCGGGCGGGTGGTCATCTCGTACCAGGGCGACGGCGACCTCGCGGCAATCGGCTTCAACGGCACCTTCCAGGCCGCCAGCCGCGGC
>JAVEWL010000332.1:0-6291 GCA_034004565.1 FCB group bacterium
TGGGGAGTTAAGGACACAGTATGACCAATAATTAACTTCTGCCTGCATCAGTTCAGGTGGGTCGCACCTCGGAACGTGCATCCCTCCGCGGTGCATTGCACTTTCCGAAGTGCGATGCACCTGGGGAGTGACGGACACAGTATGAACAAAAATTATCTTCTGCCTGCATCAGGTCAGGTGGGACGCACCTCGGAAGGTGCATCCCACCGCGGTGCATTGCACTTTCCGAAGTGCGATGCACCTGGAGGGCTGCTCCGCCCCTACCCCGCCTACAAAGACTCCGGCGTGCCGTGGCTGGGAGAGATTCCGGCGCATTGGGAGTTGCGGAAGACAAAGTATCTCTTTCGAGAACGAAGTGAAAAAGGATTTCCAGACGAACCACATCTTGCAGCAACTCAGACAAAAGGTGTAGTACGAACAGAGGATTACGAAAATCGGACAGTTCTTGCTCTCAAGGATTTACACCTGCTCAAACTGGTTCGCATTGGTGATTTTGTTATAAGTTTGCGCTCATTTCAGGGTGGGATCGAAATTGCACGTCATCAAGGAATCATAAGTCCAGCTTATACCATTCTTTACCCGATAAATCCTGAATATCAGCCTTTCTTCGGCGCATTGTTCAAATCAGCGCCTTATATCCAGAACCTTTCACTATACGTAACTGGTATTCGGCAAGGCCAAAATATTGATTACCAAAAACTGAGTAATTCTATTCTGCCTGTCCCCCCGCCCGCCGAACAACGCGCCATCGCCGCCTTCCTCGACACCCACGACCGCCTGACGCGGCACTACATCCACGCGCAACAGCGCCTCATCAAGCTGCTCACGGAGCAGAAGCAGGCGCTCATCCAGCAGGCCGTGACGCGCGGCCTCGATCCCAACGTGCCGCTCAAGGATTCGGGGATCGAGTGGTTGGGGAAGATTCCGGCGCATTGGGAAACGCTCCGTGCGAAATATGTATTTCGTGAGATAGATGATCGTTCGGCTACTGGCAGCGAAACACTTCTTTCGATGAGCCAAAAACTTGGACTTGTTCCAAGTTATCGAATTGAGGAACGACGGCTGTTATCGGTCTCCTATGCAGGTGCAAAGCTTTGTCAGAAAGATGATTTAGTTCTTAATCGCTTGAAAGCCCACCTGGGTGTTTTCGCGTTGGCCTCAGAGCCAGGCATTGTAAGTCCTGATTATACGGTATTACGTGCTGCGCGCCCGATATGTCCTCGTTATTTTGAACTGATTCTCAGAACACCTGCTTGTCGGACGGAACTTTGTAAAAGGGTGAAGGGGATCGTTCAAGGTTTTTGGCGACTCTATACAGAGGAATTTTACGGAATAGTCTTGCCGTTTCCACCATTGGAAGAACAGTGGAAGATCGTGGAACATCTCGACATACAACTGCAATCGCTCAATGAAACCATTACTCGCATTCAAAGCCAAATCGTCCTCGTTCGCGAATATCGCACGCGCCTGATCGCCGACGTGGTCACGGGGAAGCTGGATGTGCGCGGCTTTGAGGTGGGACGCACTTCGGAAAGTGCATCCCACCCGGAGGATGCCGCTTGGGAAAACCTGGAAGACGAGGAAACAGGCGACGCGCTTGATGATCTGGATGTAGACGCAGATGGAGAATGAAGCAAGGTGGGTCGCACTTCGGAAAGTGCAACCCACCCGGGAGGAGTAGTCATGCCGACAACGGATACCAGTGAAAAAGGGCTCGAAAGCCTGATTGTGGCGGCGCTCACGAGCAGGCCGGATAGCGAAACGCTGACGGTGGTCCGCGATGAGCGTGGGGCCTACGGCGGCGCGGGCTACGTCCAGGGCGATCCCCACGACTACGACCGCGACTATGCGGTAGATCTGGCCAAGCTGCGCGCCTTCCTCGAGGCCACCCAGCCGGAGGTCGCGGCGCGGCTGCGGCTGGAGGACGATCATCCCATCCGGCAGAAGTTCCTGGCGCGGCTGCAGGGCGAAATCGCCAGACGCGGCGTCATCGACGTGCTGCGCCACGGCGTGAAGCACGGGCCGGATACTATCGCCTGCTTCTACGGCGCGCCCACGCCTGGCAATCGCAAGGCCGAGGCGCTGTTTGCCGCCAACATCTTCAGCGTCACCCGCCAGTTGCGCTACAGCAAGGATCAGACCCAACTGGCGCTCGACCTATGCCTGTTCATCAACGGCCTGCCCATCGCCACCTTCGAGCTCAAAAACAGCCTCACCAAGCAGACCGTCGAGGACGCCGTCGAACAGTACAAGCGCGACCGCGATCCCCGCGAGTTGCTGTTCCAATTCGGGCGCTGCGTCGTCCATTTTGCCGTGGATGACCAGGAAGTGCGGATGTGCACGCACTTGCAGGGCAAAGCCTCGTGGTTCCTGCCCTTCAACAAAGGCTGGAACGACGGCGCGGGCAACCCGCCCAATCCCCACGGCCTCAAAACCGCCTATCTCTGGGAAGACGTCCTCGCCCGCGAGAGCCTCACCGACATCCTCGAACACTACGCCCAGGTCGTCGAGTCGAAGGACGAGAAGACCGGCAAGAAGAAACGTGACCAGATTTTCCCCCGCTACCATCAGCTCGACGTGGTGCGCAAGCTCCTCGCGGCCACCCGTGAGGATGGCGTAGGCCGTCGCTATCTCATCCAACACTCGGCGGGCAGCGGCAAGAGCAACTCCATCGCCTGGTTGGCTTACCAGTTGACCGATCTCAGGTGGGGTGCACTTTCCGAAGTGCGCCCCACCTTGTTCGACTCGATCATCGTCGTGACCGACCGGCGCGTGCTGGACAAGCAGATTCGCGACACGATCAAGCAGTTTGCCCAGGTTTCCTCCGTCGTCGGGCACGCCGAACACTCCGGCGACCTGCGCAAATTCATCACGGAGGGCAAGAAGATCATCATCACCACCGTGCAGAAATTTCCCTTCATCCTGGACGAGATCGGCAACGAACACCGGCACCATCGCTTTGCCATCATCATTGACGAGGCCCATTCCAGCCAGGGCGGGCGCACGGCAGCCAAGATGCACATGGTGCTATCCCAGGTGGGATGCACTTCGGAAGTGCGTCCCACCTCTGAAGAAGAAGCCACCACCGAGGACATCATCAACCACCTGATGGAAACGCGCAAGATGCTGTCCAACGCCAGCTACTTTGCCTTCACCGCGACACCCAAGAACAAGACGTTGGAGATCTTTGGAAGCCCCTATCCCGACTCCCTCCCAGAGGGCGAGGGGGAAAGAAAGTACCGGCCCTTTCACGTCTACACGATGAAGCAGGCGATCCAGGAAGGCTTCATTCTGGACGTGCTGGCGCACTACACGCCGGTGGCAAGCTACTACCGGCTGATGAAGACCGTGACCGACGATCCCGAATTCGACAGCAAGCGGGCACAGAAGAAGCTGCGGCGCTACGTCGAATCCCACACCTACGCGCTCCACCAAAAGGCCGAAATCATCGTCGAGCACTTCCACACGGATGTGCTGGCCCGGCAGAAAATCGGCGGGCAGGCGCGGGCGATGGTCGTCACCCCCAGCATCCAGCGCGCCATTGCCACTTACCTCGCCATCAAAGACGCCCTGGAAGTGCGCAAGAGTCCCTATCAGGCCATAGTCGCCTTCTCCGGCGAGCCGGAGTATGGCGGCAAGCCCGTCACCGAGGCCACGCTCAACGGCTTTCCGAGCAGCCAGATTCCCGATAAGTTCAAAGAAGACCCCTACCGCTTCCTCGTCGTCGCCGAGAAGTTCCAGACCGGTTACGATGAACCCCTGCTGCACACAATGTACGTGGATAAAATCCTCGCGGGCATCCAGGCCGTTCAGACGCTCTCGCGCCTCAACCGCGCTCACCCGCAGAAGCACGACACCTTCGTGCTGGACTTCGTCAACGACGCCGACACCATCCAGTGCGCCTTCGAGCCGTACTACCGCACCACCATCCTCAGCGCCGAGACCGATCCGAACAAGCTCCACGACCTCAAGGCCGGTCTCGACGGCGCGCAGGTGTACAACAAGGATCAGGTCGAACAGTTGGTCGCCCTTTACCTCGGTGGGGCAAGCCGCGAGCGGCTGGATCCGATTCTCGATGCGTGCGTCGCCGTCTACAAGGAAGACCTCGACGAGGACGGGCAGGTGGCGTTCAAAGGCAGTGCCAAAGCCTTCGTGCGCACCTACAACTTCCTGGGCGCTATCCTGCCCTACAACAACGCCGATTGGGAAAAACTCTCCATCTTCCTCAACTTCCTCGTTTCCAAACTACCCGCGCCCCAGGAAACCGACCTCGCCAAGGGCATCCTCGAAGCCGTGGATATGGACAGCTACCGCGCCGAGGTACAGGCGTCCCTGGCGATCACCCTGGCCGACGAGGATGCTGAAATCGAGCCACCGCCGGTAGGGGAAGGCGGGTGGAAACCCGAGCCGGAACTCGAGCGCCTGAGCGCCATCATCAGAACCTTCAACGAGCTATTCGGCGGGAGCAGTGAGTGGCGGGACGTTGATCGGGTGGAGCGCACCATCGCCGAAGATATTCCTGCCCAGGTCGCTGCCGACACCGCGTACCAGAACGCGATGCGTTACTCCGACCAGCAAAACGCTCGCGTCGAATTTGAGAAAGCCCTGTCGCGCGTTATGGTCGGTTTAGTGGCCGATCAGACGGAACTCTTCAAACTATTCAGCGACAACGACAGCTTCAAGAAGTGGCTGTCGGACGCGGTGTTTGGATTGACATATCAGCCGCCGGATCAGCAGCTTCCTGGAAGATAAATTTCACGTTTTACGAATCACGTCTCTGAGGTGATGAAATATTATGACGATGACCGATCCCTGCATCCTGGCTATTGATAACGGCACACAGAGTGTCCGCGCGCTGCTCTTCGACTTGCGCGGCACGCTGATCGCCAAGTCGCGCGTGCCGATCGAGCCCTATTTCTCCGAGCAGCCCGGCTGGGCGGAGCAGCACCCCGCCACCTACTGGGAGGCGCTCTGCGAGGCCTGCCAGCAGCTCTGGCAGTCCACGAATGTGCCAAAAGCCGCGATTGCCGGCGTCACGCTGACCACACAGCGCTCCACCGTGGTCAACGTCGACCGGCACGGCGAGCCGCTGCGCCCCGCCATCACCTGGCTGGACCAGCGCCGCACCGAGGGGCAGAAGCCCGTCGGCGGGCTGTGGGGCGCGACCTTCGCGCTGGTGGGCATGTCCGAGACCGTCGCTTATTTCCAGGCCGAAGCCGAGATGAACTGGATCCGCATCCACCAACCGGAGATCTGGGAGAAGACCCACAAATACCTCTTCCTCTCCGGCTACCTCACCTACCGGCTCACCGGGCAGTACGTCGACTCGGTCAGCAACCAGGTCGGCTACGTCCCCTTCGACTACAAAGCGCAGCAGTGGGCCGCGCGCAGTGACTGGAAGTGGCAGGCCGTCCCGGTCGAGCGCGCCAAACTTCCGGAGTTGATCCCGGCAGCCCAACCATTGGGAGAAATCACCGCTGAGGCTGCTGCCGCCACCGGCATCCCGGAGGGGCTCCCGCTGATCGCCGCCGCCGCCGACAAAGCCTGCGAGGTCATCGGGGCAGGCTGCCTGGATTCGCACATCGGCTGTTTGAGCTACGGCACCACCGCCACGATCAACACCACGCAGAAGCACTACGTGGAGATCATCCCCCTCATCCCACCCTACCCCTCCGCCGTCCCCGGCGCTTACAGCCTGGAGATGCAGATCTACCGGGGCTACTGGATGGTGAGCTGGTTCAAAAAAGAGTTCGGCCTCGCCGAGCAGCAGTTGGCGGAGGGTATCGGCGTCGAACCCGAGGACCTCTTCGACCATCTGACGGAGCAGACGCCCCCGGGCTCGATGGGGCTGATCCTCCAACCCTACTGGTCACCCGGGCTGAAGATCCCCGGTCCGGAGGCCAAAGGCGCGATTATCGGCTTTGGCGACGTCCACACCCGCGAGTACCTCTACAGCGCCATCCTGGAAGGGCTGGCCTACGCGCTGCGGGAGGGGAAGGAGCGCACCGAAAGGCGCAGCCACATCCCCATCACCGAGCTGCGGGTCTCCGGCGGCGGCTCCCAGAGCAACGCCGCCATGCAGATCACCGCCGACGTCTTCAACCTGCCCACGGCCCGCCCGCACACCTACGAGACCTCGGGCCTGGGTGCCGCGATCGATGCCGCCGTAGGGCTGGGCTTGCACTCGGACTTCGAGATCGCCGTCCGAGAGATGACCCACCTGGGCCAGGTGTTCGAACCCAACCCCGTCTACCGCGACCTCTACGACGGCCTCTACAACCGCGTCTACAA
>JAVEWL010000333.1:0-6275 GCA_034004565.1 FCB group bacterium
TGCGTGGGGGTCGCGTCGAGGAAGTAGTACAGCTCCTTGACGTCTTCGCCGTGGTTGCCTTCGTGGTTGGTGAGGCCGAAGAGGCGCTCCTTGAGGATGGGATCGCGCCCGTTCCACAGGGCGAGTCCGAAGCAGAGGCGGAGGCGGTCGTCGGCGAATCCGGCGAGGCCGTCCTCGCCCCAGCGGTAGGCGCGGCTGCGGGCGGTGTCGTGGGTGGTGTATTCCCAGGGAGTACCGTCGGCGCTGTAGTCTTCGCGGACGGTGCCCCATTGGCGTTCGCTGAGGTAGGGGCCCCAGAGGCGCCATTTCTTGCGGTCGAGGCGCATTTCTTCGATTCGCTCGGCCTCGGGGTTGTGGCCGACGGGGGGGCGCGATGGGTCTGTGTGCGGCATAGGCGATCTCGTGAAGGGTTGGGTGACGCCTCGTGTGTGTTGGAAGGCGGGGTCAGTGTAGCAGAGGGGGGAAAGAGATGGGAAGTATGGGAATGATGGGAGGAATGGGAGGTATGAAGGCGGGCTTTTGGTGAAGTTGGCTTGCGAAGTGCAACTTCGAAGACAGGGGCGTTACCAAGTGCAACTTGGTAACGAGCACCCTGGTAAAGCAGGCTTGCGAAGTGCAACTTCGAAGACAGGGGCGTTACCAAGTGCAACTTGGTAACGAGCACCTTGGGGAAGTGCAACTTGGTAACGAGCACCTTGGGGAAGTGCAACTTGGTAACGAGCACTTTGCGGGAAGTATGAGAGGAATGAAGAGGAACTTGTGAGAGGGTCAGCGGGTGGGTTGGAGGTTTACGAAGACGGCTGTGGGGGTGTCGGACTTGTCGAGGAAGGTGAGGGCGCGGGTGCCGTCGGGGGAGATGCGGCACAGGGGGCCTATGCCGGTGGGGAGTTGGGTGAGGATCTGCCGGCTGTAGGGGGCGGCGGCGCGGACGGTCCAGAGTTGGAGGCGTCCGTCTTCTTCGGGGGCGGTGATGACGAGGTAGTCGCCGGCGGGATGCCACGCGGCGGTATAGGCTTTGCCGAGGTTTTCGACGCCGGCTCCGGTGAGGGAGTAGATACGCAGTTCGCGGCTCTGGGGCGTAGAGCCGTCCGTCACGGCGAGGCGGAAGCCGTCGCGGCTGAAGGCGTTGGAGCCGAGGGAGATTGAACCTTTTGCGATGGCGATGCCGTCGAGTTCCGAGCCGTTCGTGCGGACGAGCCACAATTCGCCGTGGCCTCCGGAGGTTTGCCTTACGTAGGCGAGGTGCGAACCGTCGGGGGAGTATTGCATTGCGATGACGGGGCTGCCGGGACGTGTGAGGGGCCGGGGCGCGCCGGTGGGTCCGGCGAAGCTGAGTTCCTGCTGGCTGACGGTCCAGTCGGTGGCGCCGCCGTATGGGGATGTAATCACGGCCAACGCGGCGCCGTCGGGGCGCGCGGCGGCGACGCCGGCGTAGATGGACGCGCCGGACAGCGCGAGGGGGGCGGCCTGCCGGGGCGGAGGCACGATGGCGGCCAGGCCGGCGGGGACGGCGTCTTCTTTGGCGAAGGCGACGAGGAGGCGATCGCCCAGGGGGGATTCGTGGCGGAGGGTGCTTCCGAAATCGAGCACGGCGCCGGCGGGACCGTATCCGGGGATCCGCGGGATGAAGTGTGCGGACGCGCTGTTGGCTTCGGGGTTGAGGGGACAGAGCACGAGGCCGTTGGATCCGTCGCGTCCGGCGAGGAGGACGGCGCCGGTGGCGGCGTCGAGCCAGCCCACGGTGGCGACGGGCCAGCCGGGGGTATCGATATGGGCGAGGCTGACGCCCGGGGCGGCCTCGGCGAAGCGGGCGACGTCGGCGGAGGCCTTCCAGCGGTCGAGGCCGGGGTCGCCGCTCTCGATGAGGGTGGAGGGCGCATCCCATTCGGCCAGCAACGCGCCCGTGGCGGCGGCGCAGACGGCGGCCCAAATTGTTATCACCCAGAGCACGGTTCGCCAGGACCACAGTGCGGTCAACCAGCGGCGCGCGGGGATGCGCAGGCCGTGGTGGGTCGACGGCCGGTCGTGTGTGCCGGAGCCGGGCCGGGGACGGGGCGTGGGCGTTCGGGCGCCGCGGCCGGAGGAGTCGTCGCCGCTGGAGATGGGGGTCGCGTAGGACTCGCGCAGGGTGGCCATTGCGGCGACGCGCTCGCGGCAGCCCTCGTCAAGGGTCTCGCCTTGTGCGACGCGCTCGATGAGTTCGAGAAGCACGCGTCCGTTGGCGGGCCGGTCTTTTGGCCGCTTCTCGAGCAGGTGGGCCACGAGCCGGTCGACGCCTTCGGGGACGTCGGGCACGTAGTCTCGCAGGCGCGCCGGGGGACTGGCGATAATTTTCTCGGCGAGTTGGGCGCGGGACTTGGCCTCGTGCGGGAGGCGGCCGGAGATCATTTGAAAGATAAGGACGCCGAGGGAGTAGAAGTCGCTTGATGCGGTGACTTCGGCGTTCTGGCAATGTTCGGGCGACATGTAGCTGGGCGTACCGAGGCGCGAGGCGTCGATGGTTAGCTGGGTCTCGGCGGTGAGCACCTTGGCGACTCCGAAGTCGGTGACGTAGACGCGGTCGTCGGAGGTGATGATGACGTTTGGCGGCTTCACGTCCCGGTGAATAATCTGCGCTTCGTGGGCGCAGGTGAGGGCGTCGGCGATTTGCGCGGCGATGTGAAGGGCGCGCGGCCAGGGCATGGGCCCTTCTTGCATGAGGATGGTGCTGAGGGGGCGTCCTTCGACGTATTCCATGGCGAAGTAGGCGACGTTTCCGATTTCGCCGACGGCGTAGACCTGCACGATGCTGGGGTGGTTGAGTCCGGCGATGGCGCGCGCTTCGCGTTGGAGGCGGGTTACGCATTGGGAGCGCGTGCGCAGGTGGTCGTGCAGCACCTTGAGGGCGACGACGCGGCCGAGGTTGAGATCCATTGCGCGATAGACCACACCCATGCCGCCCTTCCCCAGAGGTCCAACGATCTGGTAGGGTCCGAACCGGCCTTGTGCGCGGGCGGTAGTTTCGCCCTCTGGCATCTCGCGCTATCTCCTTAATTGGGTAAAAACGGGCGGCATCCTGCTACCCGTCGAATCGAACAGTGTTCAGCCGCATGAATACCGTGGTCACTTCCAGAGTTCCATCGGCGGCGGCGGCCGCCCAGACGCCGTCGCGCGATACCGCGCACGGGCCGGCGATTCCGGCGGGCGTTTCGAGGGGTATCCGGCGATACGGAGGGGCCGTTTCGACGGCCCAGAGGCTCGAGGCCGGGCCGCCCGTGTCTCCGGCGACGGCCAGCACGTATCCGCCGTTGGGATGCCAGGACTGGGCGCCGAGCAGGCCGGGCCCGAGGCGGGCCTCTTCCGCGCCGGTGGCGACGTTGAGCAGGCAGATATCCGCGCCCGCGTCAACGGAGACGGCCATGTGCTGTCCGTCGGGGCTGAAGGCTACGCTGCCGGCGAGGGCTCCTTCGTAAAGCTTTATGGCGAGATCCGCGGTACCGCCGGCGGGCACGCGCCACAGTTCGCGGAGGGCGGGGGTCTTTTCCATCGTGAAAACGATCTGGGCGCCGTCCGGGGTGTACTGGATGCTCTCCGGGAGCACGGCGCCTTCAAATGGCGACAGGCGGTCTCCCACGCGTTCGAGATCGGGCCACCGGGTATCGCGCTCGACCAGGTAATCGTCGCCGTCGGGGGACGGGCCGAGCAGCATGCAAATCGTGTATCCGTCGGGGGCCGCGGCAACGTGGCGGACGGGATGGGGCCGCGCGGGATCGGTCACGGGGGTGCGGTAGAGAAGCTGTGAGTTTGGTCCCGCTTCGCTCCAGCTTTGGGCGGCCACGGCGGCGTAGGCTTCCTCCTCGTTTGTCAGTTGAACGAGCAGGGTGTTGTGCAGGGGTGCGTCCGCGGGGGCGTTCGGGTGCGAAAGGCTCCAGGCGTCGAAGGTGCGGATGCGCGCGGGGTTGGGCTCGAATACGCCTCCGGCGGGCGGGCGCACGCTCCAGACGTTCTGCGACTTCGGGTCGAGTGCGCAGAGTCCCGAGGCGCCCTGGGTAAGCGCGCCGTCGAGGCCGGCCACGCGGGCGAGCACCACGCGCTCGTCGCCGACCCACGCGACGCCGTCGCTTCGATAGCCTTCGACCGGGAGCCGTGCGATGCGTACGCTCGAGTTCATTTTGTCAAATGCCGCGTTGCGCACGGACGGCGCGGTCATGGCGCGGCCGTGAACGGGGCTGAGGTTCCAGGTGAGGAGCGGGGCTGTCGCGAAGAGCGCCATCAATGCCACGGCGCCGATGGATTTGCCGGCCGGGCCGGTGATGCGGCGCTTGAGACGGCGGACGAAGCCTCGGGGGGCCCTGCGCTCGGCTTCGCGTTGCGCGACGACGGGCAGTGTGCGGATTTGGGCCTGCTCGCGGATGAAGGCGTTGAGCGCGGAGGACAGGGCGGACTTGCCGCCGCCCTCCTGCTGGATGCGGGCCATGGAGCGGCACACTTCTTCGGCGTTGCGGGGCCGATCCTCGGGCCGTTTTTGCAGGAGGTGATCGACGAGTCGCGCGACGTCGTCGGGGACGTCGGGAACGAACTTGGTGATGCGGGGCGCGGGTGTCGAGCAGATGGTTTTCACGAGCGCGATAGGCGATTCGGCCGTAAAGGGCAGTTCGCCGGTGATCATCTGGTAAAGGGTGATGCCCAGGGAATACAGGTCGCTGCTTCCGGAGACGGGACGGCCTTCGCATTGTTCCGGCGGCATGTAGTGGGGTGTGCCGAGGAAGCCGGAGGCCTCGGCGAGGTCGTCTTCGGCCTGAATGTTGGCGATGCCGAAGTCGGTGAGCCGCGCGCGGCCGTGGCGATCAAGCAGGATGTTCGGGGGTTTTACGTCGCGGTGGATGACGCCGCGCGAATGGGTATAGCGCAATGCTTCGGCCACCTGAAGGCCGATGTAGAAGGCGGTGATCCAGTGGAGCCGGACGTTGCGTTTGAGGAAGCGGTCGAGGGGCTCGCCTTCGACGTATTCCATGGCGATGTAGGGCGTGCCCTTTTCCATGCCGGCGGAGAAGATGCGGACGATATTGGGATGCTGGAGGGGCGCGGCGGCTTTGGCCTCCAACTGAAGACTCTTGACAAGTGAAGGATTGCGGGCGAGGTTTCCGAGGAGGACTTTGAGGGCGACGTAGCGCTGGAGGGCTTTGTCCTCGGCCAAATACACGGTTCCCATGGCGCCGCGCCCGATAAGGGCGAGCACTTCATAGCCACCTAAAGTATGGCCGATTAGGGACGCACATGCTCCTGTATTCGTGGACGTACCGTGTCCCCCAGGTGAAAATATGAAGGCAGTGCTTCTATGAGTAGTATCTCATCTAACACTTTAACGTTTTTGCTTTGTTTCGTCAACCGTTAATGTTTAGTGAAATTAGCGGGATAAGGGGTTTGCCGGGTGAGGGTGACTGAAGGGGGGACAAGGCACAGGGATGGGTGGCCTTTTCCTTGGGGCGGGGCGAGGGATAGCGCACTCGATGGACGAGATGGACGAAAAACCGAGCCCCTCTCCCCCGTTGGAGGAGAGGGTTTTGGAAGGGTGCGGGGGCGATTGTTGATGCTTGGGACGTGGTGGTTTAGGGCAGGGTTTCGCTCAGGATTTTTTTTGCGCGGTCGTCGCGGTATTTTTGGAGTTTCTGGGTGAGTTCGGGGTTGCCGAGGGCCAGGATGGAAACGGCGGTGAGGCCCGCGTTGACGGCGCCGGCTTTGCCGATGGCCATGGTGGATACGGGGATGCCGCCGGGCATCTGGACGATGGACAGGAGGCTGTCGAGGCCCTTCAGGGATGCGCTCTCGATGGGGACGCCGATGACGGGAAGCAGGGTGTGCGCCGCGACGACGCCCGCGAGGTGCGCCGCGCCGCCCGCGCCGGCGACGAAGATGCGGATGCCGCGTGCTTCGGCGCCGTTGACGAAATCGACGAGGGCCGCGGGGGTGCGGTGGGCGGAGAGGACGCGGGCATCGCAGTTGATGCCGAATTCGGCGAGGGTTTCGCAGACGTGCCGCATGGTTTCCCAATCGGACTTGCTTCCCATCACGACGGCGACTTGGGGGTCTGTGGCCATTTTGTGTGCTCCTCTTGCGCTGGTGTTATCGGTGGAATCGCATGAAGATAGCTTTGCGCCGCGCGGGTGTCAAGTTGCGGGTTTGCGGGTGCTTTGCTCTGACGGGTGCCAAGAACTTCCCCCCCTACCCCCCCGCAGGCGGGGGGGAAAGATTCTCCCCGCCTGCGGGGGGGTAGGGGGGGAAGTTCTGGGTGCATG
>JAVEWL010000334.1:0-6264 GCA_034004565.1 FCB group bacterium
AGGGTGTCCAGTGATGAGCGTGTCACGGTGTCTGATGAACAACTGACCATCGCCTATGACAGGTTGGTCTCTCAGATGAGGGCGCACGGAGATGCGTGGTAAATTCGTGGGGATCCCTCAGGGTCAGTGTTATATGAATTGCTACAACAATCATCAAGCCGACCAGTGAAAACATTTATAAATTCGACGTGATATAACAGATAACAGCAACAGCAAATGGCGAACACCTCGTAGAGCGCACTTAGGGGTTTCTCTGCGAGAAACCCGGCGCGCCGCTGCGGGGCAAAAGGCAAAGAGCGAAAGCGACGGCAGATAGCAAATGGCAATTTACCACTTGCATGCAAGCGTAGGCAGCAGGAGCGGCGGACAGTCCGCGCTCGCCAAATTCGATTATGTGACGCGAGGAGGAAAATACCAGCGCGGGCGCGATGAGTGCTTGTTCACCGAGTCAGCACATATTCCAGGGTGGGCAATGGATGCTGCTGAGTATTGGAAAGCCGCAGACATGAACGAGAGAAATAACGGAGTGCTGTTTCGACAAGTCGAGATCGCCATACCCCATGAACTCGATGAACGGCAGAGACGGGACGCAGTGCGGGAATTCGCCGAGCGCGTAAGCCGCCACGACGGCGGACACATGCCGTACACCGCCGCAATACATGCGGGCAATGGCAGCAACCCCCACGCTCACATTGTGTTCAGCGAACGCATCAATGATGGACACAACCGAGACCGCGAACGCTGGTTCAAGCGTGCCGCAAACAAAGGTAGGCCGCCCGAAACTGGCGGGGCACGGAAAGCCAATCTTGGGAAAAACAGAACGTGGTTACAGGACACCCGGCAGCTGTGGGCACGAACCGCTAACAGCTATTTGATGCTGTCCGGGCACGACGCCCGCATCGACCACCGCAGCAACGCCAACCGCGGCATTGCTGACGAACCCACGGAACACAGGGGGCCGACCGTCGCTGCGATGGAGAGGAAAGGCTTCGAAACCGACCGCGGCAAGCAGGCGCGCCTTCCCGCACAAGTTGATGAACTGCAAGCGCGCATTACTGAGATCGACGGAGCAATAGCGATGATGAATGAGATGATCCAGAAGGAGCAAGCGACAGCGGCAGCGCACCAGCACCGCCAGCGGCGGGCACGGGCGGCGCGAGAAAAACGGGATAGCGAGCAGCGCCAGCGCATTGCCATGACCGGAATCAGCGATTCCGACGAGCGCCAGCGGTGGACGAAGGCGGTGAGGGAGGCGCGGGAGAGTACACAGGCCCGGCTTTGGCGCGAGAAGTACGGCGACCGGCTGCCCGAGGATATCGCCGTACGTTACATCGACATCGCCGGGAAAGACGGCGTGCGCATAGACCTCCGCGACGGTCACCGCGTGATCGATAGTGGCGACACGATACACGCCCGGCAGGGCAGCGCAGAGGAGGCCGTAGCCATGGCCGAGATCGCGAGGGCCAAGGGGTGGACCAGCGTAGTCCTGTCCGGCGATGACGCATGGAAGGAGGTGGGGGCACTGGCGTGCCTCAGGGCCGGGGTGCCGGTGAACTGGGAAAAATCGGAAATCGACGACGAACTGCGCCAGCACATCGAAAGCCAGGTACAGCGGATGGAAGGCGACGGACCCGCACCGGGGATGAGCATGTCCCCGGAACCGCCCGCCGTCGCTGATGAGCCAAAGCCGCAGGCGGCGAACGACGAGTGGGACGACATCGCAGAAGAGGTGAAGGCCGGGACAAGACACGCCCCAGAGTTCGACGTGAGGCTTGTGACGATGGAAAAGGAAAGGCAGGAGCGGGCGGCGAACGCAGCAGAGGAACGCGACCACGCGCTTAGTCAGATCCTGCATGAAGGTCTGGAGCATACGCCCATGCCCGGTGGCGATGAGAGGCGGAGCCGGGCGCTGCGGCGGTGACCGGGTAGGAGGAACGACAAGGGGGCCGGTTGGCCCCCTTCTCATCTCATCTCGTCATGCCGCCAATGCTCTTTGCGATATCAAGTGCCCGTTCTCCGAAAACGGCCAAAGGAGCCCAAACCCAAGCAAACGGACGGGTGAGATACCAACGCCACTTCCTGTCAACAAGATCCATCGTACTGTCGATGCAAGCCTGCGACGTATTATCGCACCGCTCGATAGTAACCATCCGCTCAACAGCATAGGGGCCAGTTGGCCGGAAGGACGGAATGTGCAGATGTGGACGGGTGAATCCACATTGGCTACATAACCAGATTCGCCGTTGGAACTGAAAGCAAGAACGGCAGAATCCAAGGAACGCTAATAGGCCGATGATAAGCCCGGCTGGCGCTAGCCATTGAGTGTCCATCTGTGCAATCTTCCCATTTATGATCCTCCTGGCTATGACCGCGCCCTAAACTGGCGTCCCATCCTGCCGACGCCCAGAGGCGTTGTGCAATGCGCGCAACGTTTCAAGTCCGCGTTTTATGTTGTCGGCGGCGATACAGGCATCAGCGTGCCCGGCAGCAACGTAATCGATCCGGTCAGGGAGGGCATCTGGAAGGTCGTCGCAAGCGGCACTCAGAAAGAGCAGTTCAAGCCTCACATCCGTCACGCCTTGCCGATACAACTTGTCTGCGGCGTTGACCACGAACTCCTGCAACTCTGGCAAATCGGCGAATGTGCCATTCGTGATGTTCGGCGGATTCTGAAAACAGTCTTCTACCTTACTCATCGTGCCCCTCCCTTATACCTCTTCTATGACCATCCCATCGGCAACTGCATATCGTTAGCTGCCTTTCGTTGGAGCGGCGTCAAACGTGATTGATGACAGCACTTTCTTCCGCGCCAACACCGAGTCGTTCTTGTTCCCCCAGCACGGGTCTTTCCTCCTGAACACCCTGGATACCCCATGCCTTACGAAACGTTTCATATCCCCACTGAATCGGGCGTTCTGTTCCGTCGATGCAGTCGATAATGTAGCAGTCATCGGTGCCACCGAACTTCGGCCCGCGAAGACCGCGACCGACTATCTGCTCGTATAGAACACTGCTGACGGTGGGCCTCGCAACGATAACGTGCGTTACTCTTGGGGCGTCGAATCCCGTAGTCAAGATTTCTACGTTGCAGAGAATCCTAATCTCTCCTGATCGGAACTGTTCGATTCTGCGCATGCGCAAAGGCGCGGGGGTATCGGCGGTGACGCATTCGGCCTTGATGCCTTGAGCGCGGAGAAGAAAGGTCATTGCCTGCGCCTCAGCAACAGTCGGCGCGAAGTAAAGAATACGCGCACTTGCGTCAGTAAAGATATGCTGAAGCTTCTGATGAATCTGCGTGGTTCGTTCAGGCTTACTACCGGCTCCCTTCGCGAGAGATTGGTCGATGCGCTGGATATCGTCGGTATCCTCGATCGGCTTAAGAACCGATCGAAGCCTTATCTCAGACACTATGGGGTTCGCGAGAATCTTCTCTTCTTGTAGCAAGCGCTTCGGCGGGATGCTGGGATCTGTAGTCTCAAAAAGGCTCGCCGCGAGGATGAGGTTGTTATGAAACAGCTGGTGTAATTCGTCAGTGTGTTCCGGGCCCGCGTAGTCCTTACGGAATGGTGTCGCCGTCAACCCGATAACTGACACATCTTGTCGAATGCTCTGCAAGACTTCTTGGTAGGTATTAGCACCCGTCCGGTGCGCCTCATCAATGACAACCAATGCGAGATGGGATTGAATGATCTCTTGGACAAAGCTGCCCTCCCCGCCATTAAGCAACTTGAGCGCGGCAAGTGGCGTCGTGACAATTACGGAAGGCATCATTGAGGCATGTTCGAAATTCTCGTCTTCTCGGTACTCCTTTTCGATTTTCGTCTTTGCTTCATCTCCGTAGCGTTCATTTCGACTGCCGAAATGCCGGAACAGCCCCAAAGGAGGAGCGTAAGACGCGTTCTCCCAGACCTGCTGGACGGAGCGCGCGGCTTGCTCGCAGAGTTCATCCTGATGGGCTAACCAAAGGACCGCAATTCCGCGACCTTCGGCATTCTTTGCCGCATATGAGCCCGCAAGAAAGTCGCGAATGGTGTCGACCGCTACACGAGTTTTGCCCGCGCCGGTCGGAAGCTCCAACAAGACTCGGCTACCGGGATGCCGAAGGTGCCCTATAAGCTGCTGTTTAGCGCGCTCTTGAAACGGTTGGAGGCCCGCGATTGGCTTTTTGGAACCCAACATCAAGAAAGGTTCTTGCCGTTCTGGGGGGTCTTCCCCTTCGAATTCAGGGGGGAAACCCACGCGGTCTACAAAATCATGGGCACTACGCCCTCCCGCACGCCAGCTATTGACGCCATCCAATCCAACGCCCGCAGCCTTTGCGATTGCTTTCCGAAGTTCGGGGTCACGGAATAGCTCGGTTCCGTGGCGGACAATCAATGCTGATGCGGCTTCCGCGATAGTCATCGGAGCATCCTTATAGGTACGGCGCTTGTATGACCGAAATGCCTTTTCCGTCTTAGCATCCACGAGGTTCATGAGGTCCTTCCCTCGCCCCTTGAACAGTTCCACCATCCTTTCCGCTGCCGCGCGTTCCCAATCGCCGGTAAGCAGCGTTTGGAAGACCTCCTGTTGGTTGGCGTCAGTCCTGCACGCCCGGAACTCCTGGAATCGAAATCCGCCGCCCGCTCTTGGGTTGGCTGCGTGGAAGCCGGGGATCTTCGCTATTTCCGGCTTAACTTGCTGTCGGTAGGTCGCCTTGTCGATGCCCAGAGCGACAATGATGTCCTGATGCGAGGCCCAATCATCGACGGACTGTATGTATTCACACGCATTGGCAATCAATTGCGACGCTGAATGGGAAGACGGCGGCGAAGATTCCGAAGATTCTTTAGGCGGCGTTACGAGCACTCCGCCGCCTTTCCCTTTCGCCATAGAGAGATCGCAGTCGAACTGAAAAAAGGGCTTCAGCAAGCCGTATTGCCTATCATCAATGCCCAGCCGGTCCTTGAGAGCACTGGCACTAGCGCGGCGGACCTCAAGAAGCCATTCCTTCGCTTGGCTTGCCGTTCTGGCGAGATCTTCCAGTGAGGGGAGGCCGGGCGACTGGGGTTCGGAAGGCTCATACCGGAACCCGCCCATACCCTTACCCTTCATCACCACGAACGAGGGGTCTGCATTGATCAGCGCTTGGATGCACAAATAATCGTCCTCGTCTGCGCTAACGTAATCTTGGATCTCTGCTCTTCGGGCCTCCCCTAGTTCGGAGATCAATGCTTTGGCTTCCATCACCAACTCAACCAATTCCTGTGGACTTCCCATGACAGCTTCCTCGTTATGTTTCTTCGGTCGAACGCTACAGGCGGAACTCGGTGGGTTCCAGCTGACGTGCTTTCTCGAAGCGAGAGCGGGCCAACTTGAGTTCCTGCTCAAGCGCCTGGAAGATTTTCTCAACGTCCGCTTGGTGGTAGCTATAGGTATTCCGGTTCGAAAGATTTCCGATCAAGCGGATTTCTTTGATCGTGCGAGTTGTGCGTGCTTCAGCCAATCGCACGAACTTGTCCCGGTTGCTCTCTGCACTGGATTTTGCCATTTCAACGCCTCCGGTGATACTGCATTTCGCGAATACAGTATCACCGGCAGCAATGTATTTCAACTATGCAGTGCGGTTATCGACTCTTCGACCACTCAAGGCTATTGGTCTACAAGCTTCCTTCGCAGCGCCTTGTCCCGGCCCCGCCGTTTCTTGTCGTCGACACGCTGGGCATTGGCGGCGCGCGACGGTCTTGTAGCAATCCTTTTCTTGGGGGTCCTCCCAACACTGCGAATCAGCTCGGCCAACCGCTCGAGAGCGTCTTCCCGATTCTGTTCCTGGCTTCGCGCCTGCTGCGCCTTGATCACCACGATACCTTCACTGCTGATCCTTCGATCCCGCAAACCCATTAGCCGGGCCTTATAGAACTCGGGTAGCGACGAGGCTGGGATGTCAAACCGAAGGTGGATTGCCGTCGACGCTTTGTTCACATGCTGTCCGCCAGGGCCGGAGGCACGAATCGGCGTTAACTCGATTTCGGAGAGGGGAAGCGACACACGGGACGAGATAGGTAGTCTGGAGTCAGACGCATCCATCTCACTTCACCCAACGCCATGCCACGAATGTGGCGACCACAGAGCATCTGTCTGTAATGCCCCAAAACAGCTTGACGTTCTGGCCGCCGGGGCCGCCGGAGCGGACGGCATCGAGGTCGATTTCATGCAGCGGGAGGGCGACGCGGGCGGAGATGGGCAGAGCGTCGGTGGCGGCGGACATGCGTTACTTGTCGTCGT
>JAVEWL010000335.1:0-6263 GCA_034004565.1 FCB group bacterium
GTCGAAGGCCATCGCGACGAGGGCGAGCGACGCCAGCACCGCGGTGGCCTCGCCGAACGCGGTGTGCGTGGCGGGCGTGCCGCGGCGCAGGGCGGCATCGTCCATCGAGGGGAGGTCGTCGAGGATGAGCGAAGCGGTATGGACGAATTCGAGGGCGCAGGCGGCGTCGAGGTAGGCGTCGCGCGCGGTATCGGCCATCGCGCCCACTTCGAGCACGAGCATCGGCCGCAGCCGCTTGCCCGCCCCCAGCGTGGCGTAGCGCATGGCTTCGTGGATGCGCCGGGGCTCTTCGTCAGCGGACGGCAAGCGCTCCTCCAGCGCGCGCTCGATGAGCGTCCGCCGCCGGGACAAATGTGCCGCCGCGTCCAAATCGTTCATGCTGTTTCCCACACCGTTCCTTTAGGGAGATTCCGCGCGCAGCCAGCCGCCGATGTCGATGCGCTCGCCCGTATCCTCCGCGTCAAAGATTTTCAGGGCCTCGAAATCGATCCGGCCGGGCGGCACGTCCAGCGTGAGCGTTTCTTTCTCGAGTGTGCTCAGCGTGGCGATAGTCCGGCCCTCCGCGCGAACTTCAACGTGTGTCTGGCCCAAGTGAGGATAACAGTTGCCGTGATCGACCCTCAAGCGCCCCCCTTGCGTCTCGATCCACGCGCGGCGTGACATTGGCCGCATCGCCGTGCCGTCCACCGTGCGCGGCAGGTACCAGCCCGCGTCGGGAAACTCGATACCGGGAAAGAAGAGCGGTTCGCGGCGGATCAGGCGCCAGAACCGGCACTCCGCCATCTTCCCCGCTTTGCGGCGGTGCCGCTCGGCCCAGGCCTCGGGCACATAAACCGCCGTCGCCGCCCACGCCCGCGCATGCGCCCAGGCACGCCACCAGTCGCCATCCGAGATGCCCCGGCCCACGGCGCGCGCCTCACCCTGCAACAGCGGCAAGGCAAACTCCGGCAGTTTCGTTGCCGGGAAATCGCGCAGCAGCACCCGGAGCCGGTTGCGCGTATTGAGGTAATACTTATGCTGAAGGCGTTTGCCCTGGCCCATGGTCGCGCTGAACTTGTGCCGCACGACCGCCTCGGGGCAGCTCCAGATCTCGCCGCCCGCGTTCCACATGGCCATGCAGAGATCCAGGTCGTCGAGGTAGATTTCAAATTCCGGCAGCAGACCCGACTTCCGCAGAATCGACGTACGCAGGAAGAACGCTCCGCCGCACACGCCGACCACCGGCACGGGCTCATCCCATTTCGGCGCGTCCAGGCGCCCCAGCCCGCGGTCCCAGCACGATCCGATGACCGAGCATTCAAGCCCCACCGAATTCAGGATCTGCGGGTCGTCGTAAAGCAGCATCTTGGGGGCAAGCGCGGCGATTTCGGGCCGCGCCTCGGCCATCTCGACCAATTTCGTCACGCAATCCGGGGCGGTGGCCGTGTCGTTGTTCAGCAGGAAGATATACTTCGCGCCGTGCTCGATCGCGCGCTTCATACCTTCGTTGTTGCCGCTCGACCAGCCCAAATTCGACTCGAGCGTCAGAAACTCGACGCGCGGGTCGCGCCCGTAATTCTCCCGCACGAATTCGACGGACCCGTCCGTGCTCGCATTGTCCACCAGCACGTAGCGCACGTTCTCGTACGTACCGGCCAGCAAGGTATCGAAGCACTCTTGAAGGTGCTCCAATCCGTTCCAGTTGATGATCAGCACATGAACAAGCGGCGTATTCATTGAGGCAGTATAACAAGGCAATTCTGAATTATGAATGCTGAATTATGAATGAAGAGTCACCCCGGTTGTGGCCCTCTTCATTCAACATTCATGAATTCAGAATTCACGGGGTGAGTCCGCTGAAGGCGATAATGGTCGCGGCTTCGTAGAGGCCGGCAAAGGCGAGCAGGAGTCCGGCGAGGAGGGCGCCGCCGGCGAAGAGCTTGAACGCGTGCACGGTTCGCGCGGCGCCGCCGTTGCGCCAGGTCTGGATGCCGCGAATGATGTGAGCCGTAAACGCCACGATGATGAAGGCGGTCAGGATGTAGGCTTCGAGCTCGAGCACCATGGTGCCGGAGTGGTAGATGAGGGTCTCGGGCATGCCGTACCACAAGGGACTCATGCCGGCGCCGACCATGCCGAAGCTCAGGGCGGTTTTGCCGAGGCCGAACGCGGCCCCCAGCACCGGCACCAGCGACGGCAGGTACACCAGCAGCAACGTCGCGACGCCGTAGTTCCACGCCCACGTCGCGAAGGCCGCCTGGAACACGTCGCCGGATACGTACGATTCGCGCACGTAGGCAAGCATTCCGGTTTCGAACGACTGGTCAAGGAAGGCGTTGAGCCGCAGGCTCCAAAGCGGATGCGAGATCATCATCCACATCATCGCAAAGAAGAGCCCGTAATACGCGACGTGAAAGAAGGTCACGAGGGCGGGCGAGGCGGCAATTTCCTTCAAAGCCGTGCCCAGCAATGGCACGGACCGGCGCGACAGCTTCGCCATCAACATGAGTTGCAGGCCCGACCCGCCGATGGCCATCAGCGCAAGCCCGGCGATGGTGAGGCGCGGGTCGCGCTCGGGCGCGGGCGCCAGCGGCGGCAGAATCTCGGGCGCATCCCGGCCCACCGTCTTGAGCTTGCCTTCCTTGACGTGGCGCTCGGCCTCCGGAAGCAGCCATGCGTGCGCGACGGTCGCGCCGGAGAAGTGCGCGGCCTTCAGCCTGGGATCGTCGGGCAGCAGGTAGCCAAAGCCCAGCCCCGGCAGGTCGCGCCGCAACCGCCCCACCACTTGAAAAGCCTCGCCATCGAGCCGGAACAAATCAAAACGCGCCAGTGGTCCCCGCAGAACCTCGCGGGTTCCGGGCGTGGGCGGCCGTCCCGATTCCAGCAACGTGGCCCACTGCTCGGGCGGCAAATCCAGGAGCGCGACATACTCGTGGTAGTCGAGTTCGAGCGCTTCGATGAACTCGGGACCGCCCTCCGAGGTGCGGAGCTGGGCCATGAACTGGGCACGGCTCGGATCCTGCACGGGCAGGTCCGGGGTGGTGAGCCTTCGATACACCAAGGCGTGGCGCGGCGTGAATTCCGGCTCCGGCCCCACGAGAACAAGACTCTTTGACCAGGGCGACCGCTCCGCCTCGCGCGCCTGGTCGTGGGCCACGTACCAGATAAGGCCCCAACCGATGAGCAGAAGAGCCAGCAGAATCACGGTCAAACCGGTGCGCCGGGGCGGCGGGGACGGTGCGGCCTCGGCTTCGACGTCGGGCAGAGTGTTGGACAGGGCTATGCGCCTCCGGTGGCCAGGGTTTCGACCACGTGTTTCGTCAGGTCCTCGAAGTAACTTCCTCCGTTGGGACCGCACCACGACATGAATTGAGTCTCGTAGCCCATCCCGCCGTCGTCATCCGGCTCGAGGTAATACTGGTCCGGCGAAATATAGCCCATGTAATCGCCGTTGAAGCCCAACATCCACAGTTCGCGTCCCTGCGGCCGCGCCCATTCGTGCAGGTCCATGCTCAATTCGCCGCTGAAGTCCGACGGCGTCCCCACCAGATAGAGGTTGCCAATGCGGATGCCGTGAATCCACGCGTCGTTGTCCACGCCGATCATGCGAAACACGAACGGGGACAACCGCATCTTCCTGTTCACGCACAACTGGAGTGGCGGCACGCCGATCGAGCCGCCCGCGAAACCGATTTCAACCTGCTTCTCGAGCTTGACTTCCGGAAGCTTCTCGAGCACCTTGCCCGCCAGCGCGCGGCCCATCGCTTCGGCCTTCGCAAAGCCTTGCGTTCCCTCCGGCGCTTTCGGTCCCATGCTGCCCAGCGCTCCACCGAGGTACATGGCAAACGCGCCCGTCTGCTCCTCGACGGCCCGCTGCAACGCGCCGGGGTACTCACCCGTGAATTCCATGTTGCTGCCACCCAAGTTCGTCGGGTGGGCCGAATAACGCGCGACGACGCACTTGTCCTTGTCGTCCTGCTCGACCAGGATGTACCCGAGCGTGCTGTCGACGCGCGCCTCGCGCGTGCGGTTGCGGATGTATTCCGGCACGCTCACCGAACCGTAGCCCAGCGATGCCGGTTCCATCTTGTCGTACGCGCTCACGACCGCCTCGACAAAGGCGTCCTTCAGCAGCGTGAGAATCTTCTCGTCGTATTTGCCGGCGATCTGCGTGCCCGCGAAGCCGGGACCCCACGCGCCGGGACCCGAATGGTCGTGACTCGAATTAAACAGGATGTGCTCGGGCTTCAGGGTGGTTTTCGAGGTCACCTCGGCGCGCACCGCGTCCGCCAGGTTCTCCGGAATAATCAGCATGTCCGACCCGATGATGACCACCGTGTCCGCGCCGTCGCTCAGCGCGAGCGCCTTCACGAAGCACTCGTCGTGAACGCCCGTCGAAGGCTTGCCCTTGCGATCGCCGAAGCCGGCCAGCGGCGTGCCCACCGGCGGCGTGATGTTCGCCTTGGCCCAGCCCGCGCTCAGGCCCTGCGGCGTCGCCGGCTGGCCTTGCGCCGCGGTTCTATCGATGGTGGCCAGCGCACTCTTGTAGTAG
The DNA here is from genome assembly GCA_034004565.1 of FCB group bacterium. GTDB lineage: Bacteria > Hydrogenedentota > Hydrogenedentia > Hydrogenedentales > SLHB01 > JAVEWL01. The sequence goes on from JAVEWL010000335.1 coordinate 4,532, forward strand.
CTCGCGTTCTGGTAGTCCGTCGAGGCGTACGTCGGCCACGGCCCCACCAGCAGCACAAACAGCCCCACCAACAGCACCACCACTGCCGCAATACCCAGCAAAACCTTCTTCCACAACGCCATAGCAGTTACTCCCAAGCTCTCCTCTGAGCCAGCGTATGATAGTGGATCAGCCCACTGCGCACAATCCGAATCGCAATAAAGACTCCGAATACCCACCCGAGGTTTTGAAAAGATATATACAACCACGAATAAGACGAATTGAACGAATGGCTAATGGAAAAGGCACGTCAATTGTCCATGCGCCGAATCCAACCTACCTCACGATACGTTCATACTCCAGGCGGGGGCTATGTCCGAAATTGACCAGAAGTGCCAACTGGAGGTTGGTTGCCTTGAGGTAGTTGTGAACTTGCGCCCGATGCTCGTCGTTCAGGTATGAGACGGCCTTCAGTTCCAGGATGATCTTCTCGAAGCAGATGAAGTCAGGCCGATACACTTGCTCCAACTCACGGCCTTTATAATGCAATACGAGCTGTGGCTGCGCCCCAAAAGGAATGCCTTGCAGCCCGAGTTCAATCTCAAGGCATTCCTGATACACGGGCTCCACGAACCCGCATCCCTTCTCATTGTATACCTCGAAGCAAGCCCCAACGATTCGATAGCTTTCATCCGGATAAAGAAGTTCCACAATCCCTTCCCCCTTCCTCCCCCAATACCTCCACCTGTTAGCCACCAACCCGCCTACGCCAGATCAGATTAGTGTTATTCGTCCCATTCGTGGTTGCTGTCTGTCTTTACTGATCGACTGAGGCCTTCAATACCCCGTCGGCGGCGTCGCAGACCAGATCAAACGCCTGTTTCGAGTTTTCCAGGGTGAACGAGTGGGTGATTAGCGACCGCACCTCGAGTTTCCCCGACGTCACCAGTTCGATCGCGGCCGGGTAGTTAAAGCGAAACCGGCGGCAGAATTGGAGGTTGAGCTCTTTTCGCCGCGCGATGCCGACGGGGAAGAGGTCGTATTCCTCGCCCGAGATGCCCGTCAGCACGCAGCGCCCGCCCGGACGCGCCACCCGGCACGCCAGGTTGGGCGTTTCGGACGATTTCGCGCAATCGAACGCGACATCCACGCCGCGCCCGTCCGTGGCCGACATGATGGCCTCGACCGTCTCGCACTTGCCCGCGTTGAAAGCCGCATCGACCCCGTAGCGCGCGCCCGCTTCGACGCGGTAGTCCAGCAGGTCGGTGCCGTAGAGCCGCCCGACGCCTGCAAACCGCAGCACCTGCGCCACCAGCAACCCGATCGGCCCCAAGCCCAACACGGCCGCCGATTCGCCCGGCTTCAAGTTGGCCAATTCGACCGTGTGCAGCGCCACCGCCAGCGGCTCGATCATGGCCGCCTCTTCAAGGCTCAGCGAGTCGGGAATCGGGAAGCAGAATCCGGCATGTACGGCCATATACTCGCGCAAGGCCCCGTCGTGGCCCGGCCCGCCGGGAAAGTTCATACCGAGACAAACGTTGTAATGCCCGGTCCGGCACCACTCGCAGGTCCCGCAGGGTATTCCCGGCTCGACCGCCACGCGCTTGCCGATGAGGCCGCGGTCTACATTCGCGCCCACATCCTCGACGATGCCCGAGTACTCGTGCCCCAGGATCAGCGGCTCGGCGATCTGCTGCGCGCCGATGTGCCCGTCTTCGTAGTAGTGGATGTAAGAGGCGCAGTCCCCCACCGA
>JAVEWL010000336.1:0-6253 GCA_034004565.1 FCB group bacterium
CAAGCCTGGGCGCGGCGGAACCGTCGAAAAGCGCCCTCGAAACCGGCGCGGAGGGCTGGGTTGATATCACGCCGTCCGCCGGTTTGAAAGGCTGGTCGCGCGTGCCGGTGCCGCCGGGCGATCCCCTTGGAAAGCAGCAGTGGCATTTGGACGATTCTGGCAAGGTGTTGGTCTGTGAGGGCGACGGCGGCCACGACATGTTGCTGTGTGATCGCGAGTTCGGCGATGCCGTCTTTCACTTCGAGTTCCGCTACACGAAGGTCGAAGGCAAAGAGGGCTACAACAGCGGCGCGTACGTGCGCAATTCCAAGGACGGCGGCCTCTGGCACCAGGCCCAGTTTGGCGATGCCAACGGCGGCTATCTCTTCGGCGGAACGATCGGTCCCGACGGAAAAAAGAAAAGCTTCAACCTGTCGAAGGAAGTCACAGACGGTCGCATCAAACCCGCCGGCGAATGGAACACGATGGAAATCACCGCAAAGGGCGGCGTCCTGACCCTCTGGGTCAACGGCGCGGTCACGTGTGAGTTCACGGAATGCGGCAATCCGAAGGGCCTCGTGGGCCTCGAAGGCGAAGGCTACCGCATCGAGTTCCGCAACCTGAAAGTGAAGGAACTCCCGTAGATTCCCGCTCCCCTACGCTTTGTGGCACCCCCAAGCCATGAAGCCGGCTTGAAAGTGCCACAGGGTCTGGGCTGATTTGCAACTCGGACGAGGCGAAAAAAAACGTCACTCCGGAAGTGGCTTTACGCTCCGCCCGGGCTCTGAACGTTCGTACCGCTATCGGGGTTCTTCGTCACCGCTTGAGGCATTGCGCCGGCGGGGACAACATAGAGCCAGCGGCCCGACAGGTGCCCTGGGACGGTGAATACGAGGAAGCCGTTCTCGACGGTGACGGGTATCGCTTCGCCTTTGCTGCCGGGCATGCGGCCTTCGGCAAAGATCTCTACCGTTTCCGGCAAGTTCACTGCGGGGATGTGCAGCGTGGCTTCGCCATAGCAGATGGCCTGCATAATCGCGCCGCCTTCGACACGCCGCGACTGCTCGACCGGCGCCCAGGCGACACCGCCGACCTTCTGATCGGCGAAGACGGTGGTCTGGCCGTTTACGACGATGCGGTCCGCGTTGTTGCCCGCGAAGGCGATGACGTTGTTATTGGCGTCGACGCGGAAAGCCACCGCCTGTTCGCCGTCGTAGGTAACGGTATCGCCATTGACTTTGAAGTCCACCAATGCCAGCGCCTCCGACGGCGGCGGGTTCTTCGCCATGTATTCGGCGTCCTGCTCGGCTTTGCGCGCAAAGCCGCCGGGCCAGCCTTCCTCGACGTCGCGGAAATGTTTCGCAATCGCGACCGTGCCGTTCGGGAAGCGACAGGTGAGGTAATCGGTGGTGCGGCTCAAGTGCTCGGTGTTGTCGTTGAAGCTCTCGAAGCGTCCCGTGGCCGGATACGCGCCGAGCGTGTCGAGTATCTCGAACCAGTTGCGTGTCTCGTAGCCGAGGCTCTTGGATTGATCGTCGCGCGGACGGTAGCCCAGGAAGGTGACCGTGCCGCCGCCGTCGACGACGCGGTGCGTGCCGACAATGTCGGTCTTCGTGCGCGCGACGGCGGCCGTGCCTTCGCGCGGCGTAACCGGATAGATATGTTCGACGAGGAAGTCCGCGAGCACCGTTTGCGGTGTTACCGCGGCGAGGGGGCCATCGAACGTGATCTGGCGTCCCGGCGCGATGAGGCCTTCGTTGAGGCCGGGCGCATAGTCCACGCCCACGAGATCCTGCCAGGGCGTGCGGGCATCGGTGCCCTCGGCCGTGAGCACGGGCGGCGGGCCGGACCAGATGAGGCGTCCGCCACGCTTCGTGAACTCGGACATCATCGCGAGCAGCTTCTCCGACGGGAACGGTTCGAACGTGGTACACAGCGTTGTGAAGCGGCGCCCGGCCATCTCGATCGCGCCGTCAACCACCTGCCCGCGCTCGAGCAGTTTCGCCTGGGTTACGGTGTTGGCGTAGCCGTATTGCGTCATCCAACTGCCGAAGCGTTCCTCGACCGCCACGAGGTCGATGGGGTAGAGCATCAGCACGTTCACATCGCGGTGCTGCATGTCCTGCACGAGACCGAAGGGTGGCGTGCCCGCCGCGCCGTAAACGTTGACCAGCGACATGCGGCGCCGGCCCAGTTCGTGCGGAATGCCCCAATGCGCGCAATACGAATACGGCACCTCGTTGAGGATGCCCGTCGAGCACGCGAGCGCGAGGGCCATGTAATCGCGATCGATCCAGCCGCCCTCGGCGTGGTCGTTGCCGTTACCGGTGAGGAAATCGCCCCACGCGAAGTAGTCGTAGCACGCCGCCGAGGCCTGGTGGACCGTGTCGGACCAGATGAAGTTGCTCGTATACTCGTACTGATAGCGCTGATGGTTCTGCGCGCCGACATTCCAGCGATCGATGGTCGGGCTCTCCGCCCAGGTGGCATGGGCGCGCGCCTCGAGCTTGTAGCCGGCCTTCTGTTCGGCGTAGCGCTTCGCATCGGTGAACAGCTTCACCACGCCATCCTGTAAGAGGTGATAGTAGCGCGCGCGGAACAGGGCCGTGCGCCGGATGTCTTCGGGCGTACCGCCCATGACATGGCCGATGCCCTGCTTCGCATCGAGATCGTTCTCGGAATCTTCCTGGCCGTAAGCGAAATAGACGAGGTACTTCGCAAAGTCGGCGTACTGCGCGCCGTAGAGTTCGGCGTAGCGTCTTGCGAGCCCGTCGCTCACGTAGCGCAGCGCGAATTCGCCGTGGTCGTGCTGGGAGAAGTATCCCCAATTGCCCTGGATGTGCATCTCGTCGGAGTAGAGGCCGTTCAGCTTGACACCGGCCGCGTGGTACTTGTCGACGACTCCGGTGAGGAACGGCAAAGCCTTGGGCGAGAAATAGTCCATCTCCGGCGTGCGATACTGCTGCACGACCAGCACCCGATCGAGCGGACCGATGTCGGTCTTGCCGGTGCCGTAGACACGGATGCGTTTGGCAACGTAATCGCCCGTCTTGCGCAGGAGGCCTTCCATCTTCTCGACCTGCGCGACCGGCGTGATCTCGATGATTTCGTCCGGGTTGACCTCGCGATAGTCGGTGCCGCCCAGTTTCTTCTCGCGGAACGCGAACACGCGCACACCCGCGTCCTCGAGATCGATAACGCCCTTATTGTTGGCCCAGCGGTTCTGCTGCCACAACTGAACGCTGAACGTGCCCGACTCCGGATCGCGCAGGCCCTCGCGGTAGTGCATCCACAAGCCGGACTCGCCCGTCTGCGCCTTGTACGCCGAGCCCATCTCGAGCGGGCTCAGGAGGCTCAACTCGAGGCCGAGGCCGTATTCCTGCGCGAACTTGCTGATGCTCGCGATGCGCTGGATGTACTCGTCCATGTCGGGCGTGAAGCGCCGCGGCGTGTCCTGTCCGGGACGGTACTGTTTAAAGAAATGGTCGAACGACAGCATGAGCGTGCGCTGACCCGAGGTCTGGGCGCCCTCGCACACCTGGCGCAAGCTGCGCAGGTCGGGCTCGTGCGTCAGGCCGAGATTGATGACCTTGTCCGGGTCGGCGAGCGCGTCCAATTCCTCGTCGCTGACGAGAATGATGGCCGAACGCCCGATGGCAAAGTTCCACGGGCCGGGGTAGGATACCAACTCGCCCTTGTATAGGTTCTCGGGCACGCTATCCTGCGCGAATGCCGGCACGAATGCGCAGAGCAGTAGCGCCACACCCAAACCCGGCAGAGAGACACGGTTCATGCGCATTTCCTTCCGTTGTCGGTGAGAAGAATGGGTCTTATGGGTCACATGGGAACCCATAAGACCTATCTTCTTCTTCAATGTTCCGGTATCGGCTCCGATTCTATCCGCACCGTGGTTTGCGCCGAGAGCCCCGTGAGGGCATCCCACGCAATCACGTTATACAGCCCCGGGCGTTCCCGTTGCGACAGTGCAATGTACGCGTCGGCGTTACCTTCCTTGCAGATCACGTCGCGCCCGTAGTGGCGCAGGGGCGCGCCTCCCGCAGGCCCGAACTCGACCCGCACGACGTGCTCGCCGGGCAATCCGCCGCGGGTCTTCAGAGACAGGTGCAGCGGTATGCGCCTTCCAGGCGCCACGGATTGCGGCGCGCCGAGTTCCAACTCGAGCACGTCGTACGGCAGACGCGCCACCAGCGCCGCCTCGCCCCGCCGCAGGCGGAACGTCGCCTTCTTTCGGGGCACGGGCATGCCTTGCCGCAAATCGAAGGCGTAGCCCTTGCCGAGGTTCAACGCGACCGTTTCAACTTCTTCTCCACCTTCGGGTGCGCGGAGGAGGCCGTACAGCGTTGCCTTGCCGTACCGCAACACAGAGCACTCCCCGTGGAACGGTTCTTCAAACGACACCGCCGGCACAATGCCCATTTCCGTCAAGGCGCCACGAAATGACTCTATCCAATTCGAGTCGGTTTCGGCTCCCGCCGGCAGCGCCTGGTTGATGAGCACGGCCCATGCCTCGCCGTTCTTCCTATTCAGCCACAACGGCACATCGCCCATCTGACTTTTCGCCTCGGCCCCGAAGGCTATAGCGGCGGCATCCGCGGCCGATTCGTTGCTGCCGGACGGCCCGTCCCATTTCACGCCGAAGAGCTCCGCCAACGCGGGCGTGTCGCGGCGCGCGCCGTGCTCGTCGAAGGAGGCCGGCGCGACATCCGCGAGCACATGTCCGCCGCTCGCGTGGAACGCGCGGATCGCATCCACTTCGCCATCCGACAACGCGCGCGCCATGGGCAACACGAGCACGCGATACTGCTTCAGGCGTTCCGGATCGGTGTCCGGCGAGACGTAGTCGAAGGCAAACCCTAGACTCTTGAGGATGGTCGTCACGGACGCTTCCGCGGCGGGGGAGTCGACGCCGAAGGAAGTCTCCGCCGCGTTCAGATAGCGGCTCGCGGCGCTGTCGTAGAACGCGATGGACGCTGGCGACCGCTCGGCCCGCAGCAGTACCGCCGCAATTCCTTGTCGCAGCAGCGCCATCTCGTCGGCCAGCGCGTGAAACGCGGGGATGGGCCGTGCATCGGGCAAAAGCGCGGCGGCCGGCGACACCGATTCGACGCTGCCCAACGCGCCTTTGTACCACACGCCCGAGAAACCGTGCAGCGCCGCGTACCAGGGGATCCAGCGAACGTGCGTCTCGTCGAGCGGCGAGAAGCCCTCGCCGCACATCAGCAGCGCGGTCGAGTTCGCCGGGCGGTACGAACGCACCTTGTCCACCGCGAGCGATTCGGGCGGCACGCCAAGCAAATCCAGTTCCGTTGCCAATTGGCTCCAGGCGTAGCCGCTGTACAGGCCCGGCGCGGGCATCGAGGCAAAACCGATCCGCGCCTTGGGCGATTGCACGCGCACGATGTCGCGCGCCATCGTGTGCGCGCTCGTGAAGACCGCGTCCATGTATTGCCGGAAATCCACCCAGGGCGGATACACGCCCGAGGCTGTCGCGTCCGCGAGCGCTATGGGCTTCAACGCGTTCCACTCGCCCGCATAGGTTTGCCAGGCGGCCTGAAGGCGCTCGATCGTTCCATACTCGGCTTCGATGCGAGTGCGGAAGCCCTGCAGGCACGTGTCGGATTGGCATAGGTTCTGGCCGCCGCTCGCGAGGCGGTTGCCGTCGCCGAGCGAGTAGCGGCCCGCATCTTCGACCCAGGGATTGCGCGACGCCTCTTCGATAGCGGCCGCTTCGCTTCGCAGGAACGCGGGGTCGGACAGGCAGGGCGAGCGTCGCAATACGTCGTCCACCGTCGCGTCCGCATACGAAGTCAGGCGCGGAAGCACGCGCAGTGCGGCCTCGGCGCCGAAGAAGGTATCGGCGTCGTTCGCCCACGTTTCGACGGTGTCCACGCCGAGCGACTGTAGCGTGCGGTAGGCCGTGCGCACATTGTATTCGCTCGACGCGCCGCCCGTGGCGATGAAGGTAAATGCGTGCGGATCCAATGATTGCCGGACCGGGAACCAGCGGTAGGAGAACGCGGCGCGATTTAACTCGAACTCCGACGGCTCGCGGTTGATGCCGCTCACGCCGATGGGCGCTCCGAGTACGTACACCTCGACCTTTACGCGCGACGTGACGAGGTCCGCGAAATCAAGATCGAGCGAAACTTCGGCTGTCAATCCCTCCACTTCGCGCGTGCTCATGGCCACTACCCTTTGCAGCGAGTCGATGGCGCGGGCAAACACGATGCTGGACCGGTTCTTAATCAGATCG
>JAVEWL010000337.1:0-6237 GCA_034004565.1 FCB group bacterium
AATAACCGAAAGCTCGAATTGGTGCTCACCCAGATGCGCGACCTGTCCAGACAAATCATCGAGGCGACCACAACAGGCGTCCAGAAACGCAACCGAAACAAATAGAACTACTTGCGCCTTAAGTTAGTGCCATTCGGGACACAATACCTAATTCGGGGCAATCAAGTATTGTGCCCCCTTTATTGCCCCCTGCCGAATAAACCCGTCATCCTGCCACGCCGGGCAAAGTCAACTGATCAGAGGTCGCATACCCTAACTCTCGTCGACGCAGCGGCTTATAAGCCGACGCCAGAAGAAGAGTGGGCGGGCATTCCTTGACTCTCCATTCTCGCAAGCGTTCCTGACGGCGGGTCTCTCCTTAATTTGCTCTTATCCTTGTGTTCGGACATAATGTGTTCGTTTCAAACATATTCATGTTCAAAAAGGATATTTGATTATGCCTGGTTTTGCCTCTGTTCGGCTGTCGCTGGGGGATTTGCTTGGGCGGCCGTATGTGGATTCGGTCCGTATGGCGCATTGGGCCTTATTTGGCGGCAATGGCGCCACGGATTCGGCCACGGAACCCGTAGACTTTTTCCCGGACGAGTTTCAGGCGTGGCAGCACGCGATGCTCGAGCAGGTGGGAAAGATCAAGGCTTCCCGGGCCCAGGGTGAGCTGGCAAAGGGGGCGACCACGCGTCAGTTTGAGGTGGCGTCCCATGCGGAAAGAGCGCCTTTGTCCGCGCGTGGCGCGTACCGCATCGGCGAAGACGGCCGTGTCTACTTGATCGTGAAAAGCGAGCACTATCATGCGCCGCTGGGGCATGCGTTTCCGGGCTACCAACTGATCGACCGCGCCCGCGCACTTGGGATTCCAAATGCCACGCACAACAATACGCGGGGCCACGTAACCCGTTTGCTGGAGGAGGAACTGGTCCGCGCGGCGAACGGCCTGGAGCGGGAAGACCGCGACGGTCTGAACGGCGTGCTGGGCGCATCGGACTTGCGGGTTGCCAATCGGGTGCTGAACCTGGAAACGGGAAGCCTGGCCTGCGAGGCGGCGCTGAAGCTGATGCTGGCCCGGTTTTACCTCATCGAGCCCGGCGCGCCCGAGCCCGCGTACGAGGGCCGGACGCCTGTGTTTCTCGTGATGGGCAACGACGACGGCGGAATGCAGGCCAATTACCACGGCACGACGCTCTTCACGCAGGCGATGCGCGGGATGTGGCCTGGCATTGCGGCGACGATGGCGGAGTCGGGCCTGTTCCGGGTGCGCGCGTTGCGTCCGAACCGGATCGAGGATCTCGAGGCCGCCTTCGCCGAGGACGAGCGGGACGGATGCAAGATCGCGGGCTTCTTCCATGAGATCGTCATGATGAACTACGGCGGCCGGGTGCTGACGCCCGAGTATTTGCACCGCGCCTACGCGTTGTGCGCGGAGCACGACGTGCCCACGCTGGTGGATGAGATCCAGACCGGCATCTGGTCGCCCGAGCGCTTTACGTTCCGCGAGTACGGGTTGCGGCCGTCCTGTGTGGCCGTGGGCAAGGGATTCCCCGGTGGGGAGTATCCGGCTTCCCGCCTGATATTTAGCGCGGCCCTGGATGTCATGCCTCAGTTCGGCGCGTTGGTTACCAACGGGCAGGAGGAACTGGCGTCGCTGGCGTATCTCATCACCATGCGGTGGTCCGAAGCCAACAGCGCGGTCATTCGACGGGTCGGCGACTACTACGAGGAGCGCATGCGCGCGATGGCGGCGGCTCATCCGTGTTGCGCGGGCACCAGCGGCGCGCGGCACATGACGACGCTCGTGTTTCACGGGGTGGACGCGGCCAAGGCGTTTGCGCAAACGGTCGCCAACGCGGGCCTGGACGTCAGCGCCCAGACCTACAAGGCCGATTGCCCGCCCTGCGTGCTTACAAAACTCCCCATTACATTCGATGAATCCATGGTGGATTTCGTCGTCAGCCGTTTTGAGTCCGCCCTGGGAGCGTTATAAGTCCGTTATATCCAAGAAGGGGAGTTGCATTGTGAGGCAGGTACGATTCGGCATCGTTGGATGCGGTCTCATGGGCCGCGAGTTCGCCAGCGCGGCCGCCCGCTGGTGCCACTTGACCTCGATGGACGCCGCGCCCGAAATTGTCGCGGTCTGCTCGCGTTCCGAAGAGAACCGGGCCTGGTTCACTTCGCATTGCCCGTCCGTCCGGCAATCCACGGCGGATTACCGGGAGCTTGTGGCCAATCCCGAGGTGGATGCCGTTTACGTCGCCGTCCCGCACCATCTCCACGAGGAGATCTACGTCGCCGTGCTCGAAGCCGGCAAGCACCTGATGGGGGAGAAGCCCTTCGGCATCGATCGGACGGCGAACGAAGCCATTCTCGCGGCCGCGCGGCGGCACCCCGCGAGTTTTGTGCGGTGCTCCTCGGAGTTTCCCTTCTTTCCCGCCGTGCAGCGCCTTTGCGGCATGATCGAAGAGGATGCGTTCGGCACGATATTGGAAGTCAACGCCGGTTTCCTTCATTCAAGCGACCTGAATCCCTCGAAGGCCATGAACTGGAAGCGCACGGTTGCGATGAACGGCGCCTACGGTTGCCTCGGGGACCTGGGCATGCACGTATACCACGTGCCGTTTCGCGCGGGCTGGCGCGTGGACAATGTCCGCGCCATTCTGTCCAACGTCGTGCGGGAGCGGCCCGACGGCAAAACCGGCGCGATGGTTCCCTGCGAAACCTGGGATAACGCCACGCTTCTGTGCGAGGCCGGCGATGCGCGGTTCCCCTTGACCTTCAAGACGCAGCGCATCGCGCCCGGCGAAAAGAACACCTGGTACCTCGAGATCCTCGGCACGCGCCGCAGCGCGCGGTTCTCGACCAAGAACGCCAATCTGCTCCAACTTCTCGAGTACGACGGCGGCGAACAGGCGTGGCGGCATATCGACATGGGTCACGAAATGACTTTTCCGTCCATCACCGGCGGAATCTTCGAGACCGGATTTTCGGATATCATGCTTCAGATGTGGGCGGCCTATCTTTACGAGTTGGCGAACGGGAAGCCGCTAAGGCCTTTTGCCGGCTGCGTCACGCCGGAAGAGACGCGACGGCAACACGTGTTGTCCACGGCGGCCCTCGAGTCCCACGCGCAAGGAAAGGTGATGCCGCTTGCCTTCTAAAAACGCGCTATACCTGGGCATTGACCTCGGCACCACCGCATTGAAGGCGGCGGTGTTCGAAGCCGATTCGGGACGCCTCGTGACGGGCTGCGTTACACGTCTGTCCGTGCGCACCGCGTCCGACGGCACCCGCGAACAGGACCCGGCAGGCGTGATCGCGGCATTCCGGCGAATCATCGCGCGCCTGCGCAAGGACACGGGCGACGCATGGCGGCGCGTTGCCGCCGCGGGCGTCGCGGCCCAAGGCGGAAGCACCATCATCGCCGATCGAGTCGGGGGCAAAGCGTTGACGCCGATGTACCTGTGGAACGACGGCCGGGCCTACCCCGATTTGCAGGACATTCTGGATGAGACGGGCCGGTCTTTCTGGAGCAGGCACACGTGGCGCGACGAACCCGGCATGGGGCTGGCCCGCATCCGGTGGATGCGCCGGCACGCGCCCGCGCTGTTTACCGGCGGGCATATTTACGTCGGCGCCGGCGAATACCTCTTCTTTCATTTGACGCGCGAGTGGCGGCAGGATGCCTGTCATGCGCTGCAATCCGGGTGCTACTCCGCAGAGCGCAATGCGCTCAGCAAAACGACCACGGCAACGGCCAATGTGGAACCGTCGTTCTTTGCGCCGTTGCGCGAAGGGCATACGACCCGCCCGCTTCACGCGGATGCCGCGCGAAGTCTTGGTTTGCCGGCGGGCATTCCCGTCGCGGGTCCGTATATGGACCACGAGGCCGCGTACATGGCCATGACCGGCGCCGCCGAACATCCCCTGGTCTGTTCGCTGGGCACGGCCTGGGTGGGCAACTTCCAGACACCTCCCGGCGCGCGCAGCGTGTCCCCCATTCAACTCGTCATTCCTTCTCCCGCAAGCGAGGGACATCTCGTCATTCAACCCTTGCTGACCGGCAACGTCACGTGGGACTGGGTCCTGCAGACGTTTGTGTCGCCGCGCTTGAAGCGAGCCCTGGTCCAGCAGGAGCACCTCTTCCACGAAAGCATGTTTCCGCCGGCGGGGCTGGTGGCCTTGCCCTGGTTGAACCGGCCGAACCCGTTTGTGCCGGGCGCCCTGGGGGCGGCCGCATTCGTGGGGCTGTCGCCCGCGACGCGGCCGGAAGATCTCGTGCGGGCCGTGGCCTGCGGCATGGTTTTCGAGTTGACGCGCGTCTTCCATGAAGTCAAAGAGAACGGCGCGGCCGACGGCCTGGTGCTGTACGGCGGAGCCAGCAAGGGAATTCAGTTTCAGAACCTCATCGCCGCGCTGTTCGCGGGCTGGCCCGTGTTTTGCGCGGAAGACGAGGATTGGCTCGGCGCGCGCGGCAGCCTGCGGCCCTTCGGCGGCAAGGCCCACCACGGCGCGCTTCGGCCGCTGCGCGAGCCTTCGGCTTCGGTCACGGCGTCCGCGCGCGAGCACTATGAGACGTATCTCAAAGCATTCGATTCGCTCTATGGCAACTTGGACGTGGGCAGGGCGTGCCGCATCGTCTCGAAAGGAAGGAGCCGTTGACCCATGGTCGCTAAACCACGCGCGGGCCTGATGCCGCTATACCTCAAACTCTATGACGAGGTGCTGCCGGACCTGCTTCCCGTGCTCGACGTGTTCCTGCGGGAAGTCGCCGACGCGCTTCGGGAGCAAGGCATCGACGTCACTGTCGCGCCGGTATCCCGCACGCAGGCCGAGTGCAAGGCGGCGACCGCTCTCTTCGCGAAAGACGACGTGGACGTCATCGTCACGCTGCACTTGGCGTACTCGCCGAGTCTCGAAGCCATCGACGCCTTGTGCGACGCGCCGCAGCCGGTCCTCATGCTCGACACCACGACCGACGCCGCGTTCGGCCTCGACGTGGATCCCATTCGCCTCCTTTACAACCACGGTATCCACGGCGTGCAGGACTTGGCGAATCTCCTGCTGCGTCGCGGCAAACCGTATTGGGTTGTCGCGGGACACCTTTCGGATCCCGCCGTGGCGGTTCGCGCCGCCGCGCATGTGCGAGCCCTTCGCGCGGCCCGGCGACTGCGCGGCGTTCGCGCCTTGCGCATCGGTCCGCAATTCGAGGGCATGGGCGACTTCCAGGTGAGGCCGGATGTCCTGGCCGCCGCATTGGATCTCGATGTGAAAGAGATCTCCTCCGCCGAACTTGCTCCCTATGCCGCGGCGGTGACGCAAGAGGCCGTGGATGCCGAACTCGAGGCCGACCGCCTGATCCACGATGTCGACGCGCCCGTGGAAGCGCATCGACGTTCCTTGCGCGTGGGACTGGGGCTGCGGCGCCTGCTTGAAGAGGGGGAGTTCCGCGCGTTCAGCATGAACTTTGCCGCGTTTCAGAGCGGCGAAGGGCCCGTGGACACCGTGCCGTTTCTCGAATGCTCGAAGGCCATGAGTCGCGGCATCGGCTATGCCGGAGAAGGCGACGTGTTGACCGCGACCCTCGTTCAGGCGCTGCATACGATGACGCCGATGACCTCTTTCACCGAAATTTTCTGTCCGGACTGGAAGGGCGGCAGCCTGTTTCTCTCGCACATGGGCGAGTTCAACCCCGACCTCGCCGCGGGTAAAGCGCGGCTCTATGAGAAGGAATACGGTTTCTCGCCGGCGAAGAATCCCGTGTGTGTGGCCTGCGCGCCCAAGGCGGGTCCCGCGACCTTTGTGAACCTTGCGCCCGGTCCGGATGATACGTTCCGTCTCATTATCGTGCCCGTCGAGATTCTCGAAGACGGGACTCACCCGGACATGCGCGATTGGGTGCGCGCCTGGATGCGCCCGCGGATCGCGCTGCCTAGTTTCCTTGAGACTTATTCAAGACTGGGCGGCACCCACCACAGCGCGCTCATGCTGGGAGAGCATACGGAAGCCCTCGAGGTCTTCGCGAAAGCCGCCGGACTCGAGGCCCATGTTATTGGTGGAGAGGTCCATTGACGAATGAGTTGTTCTTGGGTTCCACCTTCAAGCGGAACGTAGTGGAGCTTGTGGGTGTGGACAGGATGGACGAATGCCCCCTCACACCATCCCACACCCCCGATGGGGGAGAGGGGGAAAGACAGTTCCAGGTGCGCTGTTTCTGCCTTTCCCCAAATTCCCGGTTTTACCCCTCAC
>JAVEWL010000338.1:0-6236 GCA_034004565.1 FCB group bacterium
CCACGCAGAAGAAGCAAAGACCCCGAATTGGAATTCGGGGTTACACTTTGCGGTCTTGAGGTGGAAGTGGGACGAGGCAGAGGCGGATTTGGCCGTATTGGGTTTCGATGTATTGCAGGAGGGCGTGGATGAATACGACTATCGCCACCATTTCGAGGGTTTCTTCGAGGGTGGCCAGGCCGATGTAGACGAGGGTGTCGAAGCCGTTGCGTTCGGCGTAGTGTCCCGCGAGCACTTCGAGGCCGGCGGCGGCGCCCACGTACGTGACGGCGGCGAGGGCGAAGAGGAAGCGGGTCTTGCCGGGAAGGCGCAGCCAGAACCTGAGAAAGAAGAGTCCGGCGAGGATCACCAGGGCGCCCGCGGGAAGAACCCAGGTGCGATAGAAGATGCCGTTGGTGCCACCGCCGAGGAGTGTGGTGGTGGGGCGGCTCATGAGTTCGTGAAGTTTGGCGGCTTCGTCGATGGCGAGGTACAGGAACCCCAGGGCGAGGATCCACCAATGGAGGGCGCAGGGTTCCTTCAAGCGTGACTTCAGCACTCCGATGAGGGCGAGCAGCAGGGCGGCGAAGAGCAATAGGAGCGACGAGTAGAAGGTTGGAAGATTGCTCTCCGCATCGAGGTTGAACAGCGGAATGAGGCCGTAGAGATTGGGCCTTCCTGTGAAGAGCTTCACGAGCTGGCCGCCCAGGCTGGCCAAGGCGAGAATACCGACAATGGAGCCCAAGCACCGGACTAGGTTGCCGGGCCGATTCACTCCAATTCCTGTATTGCAGTCCATTGAGCACCTTCAACTGCTGCAGGAAGCCTGCAGTCCAGCGCAACCACGCCACCACGGACCGTTTGAAAAGTCCCGCAGTCTAGCACATGGGCTATTCCAGTACTACCGCGAAGCAGCGGGTTGGGGCGGTGAAGTCGAGGTTGAGGGCGTTGTTTTCGGTTTTGAGTTGGGTGGTCTGGATGGGGGTCCAGGTCTGGTCGTAGACGGTGGCTTTGAAGGCGCCGTTGAGGCCTTCGAGGCGGGTTGTGAGGCGGTTACTGAAGGCGTTTACGAGGACGACCTTTTTTACGGGATGGGTCAGTTGGGCGAGGCCGGGGACGGCTTCGAAGAAACCGAAGAAGGCCTGGTCTTTGGCTTCGATCCGGATGGCGGCGGAGGGCGGCGTGGGCAGTAGCGGGGTCATTTCGCCGAGCATGAGGTCTTCTTTGTGGGCTTTGTAGAAATTGAGCCAGGCGCGGATGATGGCGTTGTGGGATTCGGGGGATTCGGCGAGTTTGACGGAGAACGCGGGCACGCCGGACAGGGTGATGCTGGCCATCTGGCGCGCGACGTTTTCGTCGGTCTCGCTGATGGGCCAGCTTGTGCAGCAGGCGTGGGTGGTGGTGCCTTCGCCGAAGGTTTTGAGGTAGACGATGTCGCGGCGGTTCATGTTGTAGTCCTGCGGCGTGTCCATCGGCCAGACGTGGGTGCAGTAGGTCTTGGCGTTCAGGTTGGCGGAGCCGCGGCGCAGGATGATGACGGCGTCGGGGTTGGCGGCCAGGGCGGTTTCGTAAAGTTCGCGCATGAGCAGCGTGTAGGCAACGTGGAGGTCGGGGGCGATGGTATCCATGCCCTTTGCAGGCGCGTCGGCCTCTTCGGGGATCTCGAGGAAGTCGTACCAGAGGCCGTCGATGCGGTAGTCGTTGAAGAGCTTCTTCCATGCGTTAACGAGGTAATCGCGGGTTTTCGCGAGGCGCGGGTCGAGGTAGGTCGTCTCCTTGCCCTGCACCTTCAAGAGGCAGTCCTGCATGTCCGCGTAGGCCTTCGAGTACTTGCCCATCCACAGCGGGGCGACGTGGACGATGACGGCGAGGCCCTGGTCGTGCATGCGGGCGATCATGCCTCGCGAGTCGGGGAATCGGGCGGTGTCGAAGTCGTAGTCGCCCTCGTTGTCGGGGCCGTAGGAAGCGCTGGGGGGCATGTTCCAGCCGGCGTCGATTTCGAGGGTTTCGACGCCGAGGGCAGCCGAACGGGTGGCGTCGTCGGTGAGTTGGGCCTGATCGATCTTGTCGGCGTGGGCGTACCAGCTATGCCACATCGAGCGGAGGGCGTTCTTGCCGATGGGCCTGGGGGCGAAGTCGCGGAAGGCGTCGACGGCGGCCGCGTAGTCGAGCAGGGACTCGCTCCAGGTCTGGGCGGTGTCGGCGTTGAGGTAGATGGCGTCGTTCAATTCACGGACCGGTTCGAGGCTCTGCGGCAGGCGGCGGAATCCGACGCGGACGTAGCTGTTGGCGATGCCGGGGGCCTCGCCGCCGTTGCTGGGGTCGTAGGTGGAGCCTTCGAAGTGGGTCACGGGGATCTGGTCGAGCATGCCGACGGTGAGGGTGTTGTTGCCGCTGGTTTCCTGCATCCAGATCACGGGGGAATCGATCTCGGCTCGGCTGCCGCCGTCGATGCGGAAGGGCAGATCGATCTTGTAGTTCTGTTGGGTCATCGTGCCGGGGTGGAAGATCTTGTAGACGCCCGCGTAGCTGCTTTTTAACTCGACCTTTGTCCTGGGCGCATTGAAGGATTCGCCGTCGGTGCGGGTGAGGGCGTAGTTGATGACCTGGGCCTTGTCGCCGCGGTTCTCGAAGCGGAGCGCGAGGCGGTACGGCTCGGAGGTCCACACCTGGGACTCGGGCGTGTTGTCGGCGGCGGGCATCCACAACGAAGAGGGCGGGTCGAGTTGCTCGAATACGAGAAGGAGCTTACGGCCGAAACTTTCCCAGCGAATGTCCGGGGAGGCGTTCTTGTAAGGGGGCTCGGCGTTGCTGGGTTTCATGGCGTACACCTCCACTTCGGCCAGGCCGCAGGGGCGCGTGGCATCGTAGGTTCCGGTCACGGTGATCTTGAGCCAACGCGCATCGACGGGCGCGAACGACAGCGAGCATTCGGAGCCGGCGTCGGGCTTGAGCGTGCAGGTGTTCAACGGGGTCCAGGTCTTGCCGTCGAGCGAGGACTCGATGGTGAAGTCTTTGCTGCGGTATTCGAGGGCGTTCCATTGGGATTGGATAAGCTTTACGCCGTTGATGGCGTGGGCTTCCGCGAAGGCGAAGGTTACGCTTTGCGGAAGGGTCGCGCCGTCCTGCCCAAACCAGCAATGGGCGCCGTCGACTTCGCCGTCCGCAAGGTTCAAGGGGGCGTACTTTTCGGAGAAGACGGTGGTGGCCGTGATGCGCGTGCCCCATTCGGGCTTGGCGATGTTGGTGGATTGCAGGTCTTCGGCGAAGGCTGCTTCGATGGACAGCAGAATTAAAGAGACGAAGAGAACGCGCATGGCATTGCTCCTTAGGCATATTTTGTCTATGTAACCCCGAATTCTTATTCGGGGATTTGCTCTTTCTTTCGCAGCCTCTACCTTACCTGAAAACAAAGACCCCGAATGGGAATTCGGGGTTACATTTGACTGAGGGGGTCGTTGGGGCCTGACCATAGGCCGAGGCTGGGGGTCCAGGTCCAGCCGGGGGTGTCGAGGGTGAATTCGTTCATGGGCATGCCGCCGGCGAGGAGTGTTTGGGTTTCTTCCCAGGTGCGGATGCCGCTGGTGGCGTCGAAGGTCTGGACGTTCTGCCAGCCGAGGCAGTTGGCGATGCGGAGGCTGTCTTCGATGGCTCCGCCGCGCAGGAGGGTCGTGAGGAAGCCTGCGATGGAGCAGTCGCCGGCACCGGTGGCGCTGGCGATGTTGGAAACGGTGTAGGACGGGCACCAGAGTTCGCGGTCGGCCCAGTTGTCGATGTCGGCGGGCGCGGCTTGGCCCATTTTGCTGAGGGCGTCTCTCGAGCCGGTCTTGAGGTAGAAGCCGCGATAGCCCGACTTGAGCGAGACCATCTTTGTGCCCATGGCCAGCAGGCGGTCGGCCATGTGGCTGTAGTCTTCGGGGCGGAGCACGTCGAAGAGCTCGACGCCGCCGTGCTCGCGCTTCATGCGCAAAAATTCTTCTCGGTCGAGGACGAGAAGGGCCTCCTCGATCGACGGGAGGAAGATGTCGACGTAGGGCAGGACCTCGGTGAGGATCTTGGACCAGGGTGCCATGCCGGCCTCGGAGACCGGGTCGGGCATGGCGAGGTCGCAGGAGGTGGTGGCGCCCGCTTCCTTGGCGGTTTTGAAGAGTTGGAGGAGTTCGCGGCCTTCGTTCTGATACATGCGGCGCATGAGGACGGGGTAGCCGAAGTGGAACAGGCGGCATTGCGAGACAAGGGCGGGGTCGAGGTCGTCGGCGCCGTATTCGTCGTTGGTGCCGGGGTTGTGGAGGAAGATGCGGTCGATGCGCGGGGGCGCCACGACGACGGTGTAGGAACTGGCGCCGCCCGGGACGACGTGGATGCCGGCGGAACTGCCGTTCTTCTCGAGCATGGCCATGGTAATGCCGCCGAAGGCGTCGTCGCCGACGCGGGCGCTGAAGCAGACGCTGTTGCCGAGGCGTTTCATGGCGATGCCGGTGTTGGAGACCGCGCCGCCGGTGCCGAGGGCCGCGGGGCCCATCTGGATGAGCTTGCCGGGCTGCATCAGTTCCTGGATCGCGGTGGCGCCGGTGTCGGGAAACTGCGGGAAGATGTCCAAACACACGTGCCCTGCCGCCATGACGTCGTAGGTACTGCCCACCGCTTTGATCCTCCCCTGAAAATTGCGACTCGTTAAGCTATAAGGCGGCGGGTACGATACCTTGAGGAGGGTGTGATCCTCAAGGCGATGGACTGGATGGACGGAATGGACGATATGGACGAAAGATGGAAATGGGTTGTGGGCTGCGATAGAATTTGCGGCCTGTGTAGACTTTGAGTTGGTTTAGTGAGCATTCTCTTCCGAGGGGCGGGGCGATGAGCATATCGGTTCAGGAGTTGGCGTTTGGGGCGCACGAACGGGGCGAGCGGCTGGTGGTGCCGTTGATGGGGTTTCCGGGGGTGGGCATGGCCAATACCTCGATCAAGGTCGCCCAGCAGAACTATTGCACGCACGTCAAGGTGGTGAAGGGGCTTGCGGAGCGATTCAAGCCGGACCTTATTTTTCCGTTGATGGACCTTGCGGTCGAGGCGAACGCGCTGGGACGCTACACGGTGTTTCCGCGGCACGACTCGGCGACGGTGCCGAAGCAGACGTTCCATCATTCCGAATTGGATGCGTTGCGCGATATCAATATCGCCTGCGATTGCCGTGTGCAGAGCTATGTCGAGACGATCCGGCACCTGCGGGCGGAGTTGCCGGCGGAGACGCTGGTGGGGGCGTATGTGGCGGGGCCGTATTCGCTGGCGGGGCTGATCATGGGGGCGGAAGAGGCGGCAATGGCAACGGTCGCGGATACGGAGGCGCTGGCGGCGTTGTGCGATTTCACAGCGGAGACGATCCGGACGTACGCGGGCCTGTTGATGGACGCGGGGGCGCAGGTGGTGTGCATGCTGGAGCCGAGCGCGGTGATGATCGGTCCGGACCAGTTTCGCGAGTTTTCGACGCGGTATGTATCGACGATTGCGGAGGAGTGCCGGGTAAGGGGCGTGGGTTCGGTGTACCACACCTGCGGGAACACGATTCATGTCTTCGAGATTATGGCCCATGCGGGGGTGGATGGGTTGAGCCTGGACGCTCCGTGCACGGGGGTGGACCTGAAGGCGGTTGTGGAGCGGGTGCCGGAGGATGTGCTGGTGATCGGCAACATTTGTCCGGCGACGACGATGCTGAGCGGGTCTACGGAGGAGGTTCGTGGGGAGGTCGAGGCGCTGCTGAAGAGGATGGCGCCGCACCCGAACTTTGTGCTGGGGACGGGTTGCGACCTGCCGCCGGAGACGCCGTTGGAGAATATTGAGGCGTTTATGCGGGCGGGGCGGGGATGAACCGGGCCGTGGGCTTCGGAGGATCACCACCAAGTCACAAAGACACAAAGAGCCACGAAGAACTGCGAGAGCTTGTTGACAGGATTGACAAGATTGGGAATATAAGGGACTGAGTTGAAACGCGCCTTTGGTGGCTTGGGCGCTGGGGTGCGAAGTGCAACTTCGAAGACAATCGCGTTCCCAAGTGCAACTTGGGAACGAGTACCGCGCGGGGGCAACTTGGGAACGAGGACCGCGCGGGGGCAACTTGGGAACGAGTACCGCACGGGGGCAACGTGGGAACGAGTACCGCGCGAGGGGAAACTGGGGAACTAGTACCGCGCGGGGGGCAGCGGGGCGGCGGGTATTGGTAGTAACCCCTGAGAGGACTTGCATTTCCCGCTGCGTCCGGG
>JAVEWL010000339.1:0-6232 GCA_034004565.1 FCB group bacterium
CGCTTTCGGCGATACGCTCGAATTCGGCGACCCGTTGTGCACGGGTAATGTCACCGTTGAGGGTTTCCACCTCTTTTTCGAGCGCGTCGAACGCGGTGCGTTTTTCGGGAGTCTGTTCGCCGGTGGCGAGCTGGCGCATTTCGGCAAGTTTTGCCGCGCGCTTTTCTTGAAGTTCTGCTATAGTCACTTGGGTAATCCTTTCGTTGTTTGCGCCGGGGACGTGGCGGCAACGAGCGTTGGATCACGTATTTCAGTGCCTTGAAATCAAACAACTTTCGCAACTAACTTGCGGAGGTTTGGGGAAATCTTCTCCTGGTACTCGCGTCGGAATCCCAATGGGTACGGGAACGGCGTTCGCCCCGACCTGTTATTATGTATCATTTTGAGGGGTAAAAACTCGCGCGCGTTTTTTTTCGTTTACGCCGCCGGTTTCCCGTTTACGCCCCTGGCAAAAATCCGGGGGTATACGGTCATCTTGGAACGGTTCCTAAACAATCGGCTCACCAACACGCATGTCCGGGCCGAACAGGTCGTGAAGCGTATTCGATGCATCAATAAGCTGTTGTGCTATTGCTAGAGCATCATCATCTCTGTTCGCTCTTTCATGCGCCGCATGTGTGATGCCTAGGTCGTACCACTGACGAAGTCTCGCGGAGACTTCTGGTCGGAACAGGAACTCCGAAGTGTAGACAGCATCAACAAACCGTTGACGCCGATCCCCATCAGGATTGTGACCAGATTGCAGAAAAGCGTCGAACCAATCTCGCGTGGCACCGTAGATTTCCATTCTGCGATCATAAAGGTCGGAGCGTAGTTTCAGCCGTTCCAGTTCCACCTGAGTGGCGGCAATTTCGGTTTGTTTCTCCATAATTGCCGCCTGTCGCGCGCCCACTTGTATTGCACCGCCCACTGCGGCAAAGCCAACAAACAAGGCGGCAAAGCCACCGAAGAACGTTGCTGCGGCTTCCCACGTGAAACTGCACCAGGCTATTTCGCACATTCCGAATCACTCCCCTTGCACGCAACGATAGTACGGTTTGTGCTGAAAAGTTTCCATCGGTGCGAATTCGAGAGAGAGTTACAGCGTAGCGTTCAGGTGCTCTGCCAAACGATCAAGGTGCCGCACGATCCCATCGCGCTCGGCCTCGTAGCGGTCACGCGTAAGGCGGATGCCGTCGCGCTGCCGCCCGTTGCGCATCTTGCCTTGGTCTATCGCATCAATAAGCCGCTGAAGCTCGCCCGCTTCCTGGACCAACGCGCCGATGCGGTAGTGAGGATAGGCCATATCCAGAATTTCAAGGTCAAACATAACTCGCTCCTATGCTGTGGCGGACACCAGCAATTCGGTATCCCGTCCGCGAGTATATGTTTTCAAGGTTGGTATCCGGTGCGGCTCGACATCAAGCAAATTGAGCCACCCGAGAAAAAGCCAGACGGCGAGTAAGTCTGTCGGGACACTGCGATTTGTATGGCCGGTGGTGTTTCCTTTTCTGTGTTCCTCAAATCGTGGGACATCCGAGCGTGCCTGTATAGTGTATCCCCCCTATAAAAAGGGGGGGGGGATACATACACATTCACGGGCTCGTATCGGGTTTGCCGGGGGTGGGTTTTGTACGTCTGTATTCGGCATGTGTATGCGCATACAGATGGCCAGCGTACTCGATAATCTTTCCGGCCTCTGTCAAACGGGCGAGCACCTTGTAATGACCCGTCCGCGCCGTTTCGGGGTTGCCACCTTTGAGCCTGATGTAATCGTCTCGGTGGTCTTTCGTCAGCATCTTGCCGCCCGACTGTTCGAGGATTTCATACGCCAGTTGGTCGAGACGTTCCCCGGCGGTTTGAGCCGGGTTCGCCGCCTGCGACGGCATTTCGGTTTTGGTGACAATCATTGACTCGACCTGGAAAGGATCTTCGCGCCCGCCTTCCATCCATGTCACCCGCTCGAAATTCAACGCAATCGGTGCGAACGGTTCGCCGTCTTTCATTTTCTCCGGCGACAGAACGGACGGGCCGTCTTTGATCCGTTCAACCCGCGCCTCGAAATCCAACGCACCGAGAAACGCAATCGAGCCCATCGCCCGGTGTTGGTTGCCGTGTCCGCTATGGCGAACTGTGATGACCGCACAACCGTACCGTTGCCGCAACTCGTCGCATTTGCCGACGAACACGGCGGCGTCAATCGCGGTATCCATGTTGAGGCCGGGCGTCGCCCTGGCGACCGTGTCGACAAAGATAACGACCGGGTTGTTGGGCAGCGCGTCGATTTCGTCGGTAAGCTCTTTGAATGGGCCGTCGACATTGAACGCAACAGCCCGCTCGCTCACGTACAGGTTCGCGGGCGTCGGCACGCCGAGTTGGTCGGACATGGCCCGCAGCCGCCGCGAAATGCCCGTGAAGCCCTCACCGGCCACGTACACGACGTCGCCTTGCTTCACTTGGTACTCGCCAAGCCACGGAATGCCCGCCGCGATACAGAACGCCCAACCAAGCGTGACGTACGATTTGCCGGACTCGGGTTGTCCGAACACGTCGCCGAACAGATTTGTTTCGACGAACGGCTTTATGAGCCATTCGGGGCGGCGCGGGTTAGCGACCATATGCGACGCTGGCACAAGCAGCTTCGGACGCTGCACCGGGCGCGGCGGTGCTGGCACTTCGGCGACCTGGCGCATTAGCCGGTCGTGTTCGGCTTGCTGTTGCTCGGCTTTCTTGCGACCGGCGGACGCAACAGCTTTGTCGATTTCACCGCCTTCCTGCATCATACGCGCGTAACGTTTCGGACGCGTCTCGCGGGCGGTGCTTTGCGCGCATAGGTGCCGCAACTGTTCGACACCCCATCCTTTCATTGCGAGTGAGGCAATAGCCGGGTGAATGCCAACGCCCGACAGAATGTCTTCAATCCAGTCTTCCTCGGTATCAGGCGTAATTGTCCCCTCGGGACGAACCCGGTGTTTTTTCGGGACACGCGGCAAGTGCGTCGCCGTGTCGATGGTTTGCCCGGTGGTTTCCTCGACGATGTAATCAGCGTCACCGGCGGGGCCGATATAGAACGCCTGAGATACGCTGAAACTCTCTTGGGCAATGCGAGCCCCGAAAAGCCCGTTGACGCGCTCCAGGGCGGCTTCACGGTCGGCTAGGGTTCCAGGCGCGTCGAACGGCAGGAAAGCGCGCCAGCGGGGCGCGTTGGGCGAATGTCGGGCCGTGGTGCATACCACCGCCTTCACCCCGGCGGCTTGAAGTTTCCGCTTACCTTCCTCGGGTGAAATAATCCCCCCGTCGTAATCGACCTCGACCCCGTAAACCGCCAAGACGTTTTGAGCGTTTCGCCGGGACTCGCCGCCCGGCAACACATGGTCGCCATAGGTGCAAAGGCTCGCGAGCGGGGCCATTTCCTTTTGCGGTACGCGGGGCAGCGACCGCAGCATTTCGACAAATGCGGGCCAGGTCGTTTCGTGCTCGGTCAGCACCTTGCCCCGCACGTCGTCAAACGTGGTGTACTTCATTTTTTCGCCGGTGGCGGCGGAGCCGGAATATCGAGCGCCGTCGTGAACCACTGCACCGGGGCAACGTCGAAATCGCCGCCCTCGAATGGCGCGTAAACCGCGTTGCCTTCTCGGGTGAATGCAAAGATTTTGAAGGTGTGCCCTTTCAGGGCGGTGCCTTCTGCACCGTGGGCAATAATGGGAGTCATTGGCTTGTTCCTTTCGACCGGAACATGCCCAACAGCGCCAAAGCTGGTCAAAGAGGATAGTTACGCAACTAACTTGCGGACGTTGCGATCCACTCGGCTATTTGCTCGGCTTTTGTCGCAAGTATCGAATCCATTTCGGCGTCGGATTTCCTAGCCCACCGAACAATGTCTTTTGCCTCGCCGGGGACAAACCACTTGTCGAAAGATCGATGGATGAAAACAGGATCAACCCCGTCGGGGTTTACCCCTAGCTGCTTACACAACTTTTTGCGATCTACGTCCTTTAGCTTACCCAAGCGGACGCGACTATCGACCCCCAGCGCAACCAACTTGTTGCGAGTTTCTTGAATCAAATGCTGCTCATCTTCGCTAAGTGTCCGGTTGTTCCTTGGCTTTCCCCCATTGAGGAACCAGGCACAGTTTTCAAATGCTGTATTTACCCGATGGTTCGAGCGTTCCAGATACTTGGCTTCCTGAATTAGTAGTGGTGTCAGCGCTTCGGCCTTCAGCGACGTTGCGTACTTCTCTCGTTCGCTTCGGTTGTTCCATCGCTCCAATGCGACCCGATATTCGGGAGTGAGTATCTTCAGTGCTTCAACGCGGCGATCCCATTCGCCCGCATAAATTTCGTCCATCATCACTTCCAAGTCGGAAACGAAGGTTTCGAATTCTTCCTTCAGACGCGGTACGAACTCAGCCGAGTTGACCTCTTTCGTTGCCGAGACAAGCGCGTGAAGGTCTGACACCAACGGGTCCACACACAAGACGGAACCGTCGTCATCCAGGATTACAAGTGGCGATATTGAATCAGACATGGTGCTCACCGCGGTGCAAGATTCATGCAGCGAATGACGCGCGGGGAGGTGCTGTCAATTTCAACGCCTGCCTAAATTCTCAAGGGATTCAACGAACGCGAAAACCACGAATTCTGAAACATGCGTTGAATTTATTCGCTTTTTTCTAGTCTGGGGGACTAGGGGTCGTGGGTTCGAATCCCGCCGCTCCGACCATTTCTCCGCTTCGCAGAGAAATGGTCGTTACTCCGAAATCCTTATTTCTTCGACAGGTCCACGTCTTCAACCTGGCCGACGGCGGCAAGGGCGAAGGCATATTCCGTGGCGACTTCCTTCAGGCCTTCGAAGCGGCCAGAGGCGCCGCCATGGCCGGCTTCCATGTTGATCTTGAGGAAGTAGGGGCCGCCTTCCGGCGCGTCGTGGCGCAGCTTTGCGGCCCATTTGGTGGGCTCCCAATAGGTCACGCGAGGATCGGAAAGGCCGCCCGTGATGAACATGGCCGGGTAGTTCTGATCCGTCACATTGTCATAGGGGCTATAGGCGGCGATCTGGTCGTAATCTTCCGCGTTGATCAGCGGGTTCCCCCATTCCGGCCATTCCGGCGGGGTCAGCGGCAGGCTCTCATCTGACATCGTGTTGATCACGTCGACGAAGGGCACGGCTGCGATGATGCCGGCAAACAGGTCCGGATCCATATTGGACACGGCGCCCATCAACAGGCCGCCCGCGGAGCCGCCCATGGCCACGACCTTGTCCGGGGCCGAATAGCCCTTGTCGACCAGGAAATGCCCGGCGGCCACGAAATCCTTGAACGTGTTGGTCTTCTTCTCGAGCTTGCCATCGAGATACCACTGATAGCCCTTCGCCATGGACCCCCGCGGGTGGACAATGGCGTAGACGAACCCGCGATCAACGAGGCTCAGGCGGCTTGTGCGGAAGTCTGCCGGGATGGTGATCCCGTAGGAGCCATAGCCGTAGAGCAGCATCGGGGCGGTGCCGTCGATCGGCGTGTCCTTGCGGTGCAGCAGGGTGACCGGCACTTCCGCGCCATCCCAGCTGGGCGCCATGACGCGCTCGGCGACATAGTCGTCAGGATTGTGGCCGGAGGGCACTTCCCGCGTCTTGCGCAGGATCCGTTCATGCGTGTTCAGGTCATAATCGTAGACCTGATCCGGCGTCGTCGGCGAGGCATACTCAAACCGTAGCATCGGCACGTCGTAATCGTACCCGGAATCGAGGCCGAGATCGTATGCCGCCTCGTCGAAGCTGATCTCGTGCTCGGCCCCATCAGCGCTGGCGCGCACGACAATACGAGGCAGGCCGTTCTCGCGTTCCATGCGTGAGAGGTAGTCCTGCTGGGATTGCAGGCCGAGGATCAGTGTGCCGGGACGGTGCGCGATGACCTCTTCCCATTGATCGCGGGAAGTCGCCTCAAACGGTGCGCGCATGATCTTGAAGTCGACCGCGCCATCAGTGTTGGTCGTGATGTAGAACTGGCCATCCCAGACAACGACAGAGTACTCCACGCCATCCTCGCGCGGTGCGATCGTATGCAGCGACGGCTTGTGCTCGTTTGCATCGAACCAGTGCCACTCGGATGTCGTGTGGTTGGACGACGTGACGAAGATCTTCTCGCGATTGGCGGATTTGGAGACGCCCACGAAGAAGCCGGGGTCGCTTTCCTCGTAGATTAGCGTGTCCTCGCCGGTTTCGAGGTCGCGCTCATACACGGCATCCGGACGGGCGT
>JAVEWL010000340.1:0-6226 GCA_034004565.1 FCB group bacterium
AGGCGCAGCCGGCGGGCTCACCGTCGAAGATGCGGGCCCAGAACCGGCCTAGTTTTGTGCCAAGCCACATGGGTACTACCTTTTACCGAAGGACCACAAGGACAACAAAGACAGCAAGGACGACTGCCCCCTCACCCTAGCCCTCTCCCCCGATGGGGGAGAGGGGAAAAGACGCCACCAGGGTGTAGCGATAGCCTCTTACTCGATCACGCGACCCTCACCCACAACGGGCTCCCTCTCCCCCTGGGAGAGGGGCGGGGTGAGGGCTCACTCAATAACCGGAGCGAACTTCCCGTCAATCTCAAAACTGTATCACGCCCGATTCGCCTTCGGAGGGGTCTTCGATGGGCTCGGGGGTGCCGGTGGCGGTCAGCTTGCCGCCGGTAATGAATAGCGGCTGGCCGCGCAGTAGCGTCAAAGAGCCGCCTTGCGGTGCGACCGGTTCCCCCATCAGGTTGATGATTTGGGCGTCGCCTTCGATCGCGCAGGGGAGCTTGACGCTCTTAAGCGGGGACCAGACGACGGTGCAGTTGCCCATTTCCATTCCGAAGACGTCTTTGCCGAGATCGTCGCGCAGGCGGGGCGTGCCGGTGTTAAGGGTACGGCACACCGTGGCCAGCGCGCGGTAGGCGGGCTTGGGCGTGAAGTCGTGGCGCAGGGTGCCGAAGTTGGCCTCGTTGTAGAAGGGATCGTTGGCGTCGTCGCGGAAGTCGTACCAACTGATGTTCGGGCACGCGCCGGAGGCCGCGGCCGACAAGTAGCAGCGCGCCAGGAGGCTCGCTTGTGAGCGCTCATCCTTGCCGCCGACGTGGGTGCTCCAGCCCATTTCGGTGATCCAGACCGGGCGCTGCTCGACGCGCTCGGCGACGCGGCGCAGTTCCTTCATGAACCCGCCGTCGGAGAGGAACCCGCGGTAGGGATGAACCGTGAGGATGTCGAAGGGCGCTTCGGCGGCGAGGACCATGTCGATGAACTTCTGGTCGATGCCGGCGGTGGAACAGCCAAGGACCTGCGCCTCGGGGTCGGCTTCCTTGATGGCCGCGTAGCACTTCTTCAGGAGGACGGGGTAGAGGTCCTTCGGGCCTTGCCAGAAGAATATGTTCGGTTCGTTGTAAACCTCCCAGTGTTTCACGCGGTCTTTGAAGTGAGTGACTACGGCCTTGGCCCAGACGCAGAAGTCGTCGATGCCTTTTTCGGTGTAGGGCTCGGTCCAGTTCGACCAGTAGGAGAGCAGGCCGTAGACGCTGATGCCGTGGCTGCGGGCGGTGTTGACGACGGCGTCGTAGAAGTGGAAATCGAACTTGCCTTGCTCGGGTTCCGTGGCGGCCCAACTGAATTCTTCGCGCGACCATTTCACGCCGGCGGCTTGGGCGAGCTGCGCGGCTTTTTCCATGTCGTTGAGGTCGCCGTAGCGGTAGAGGTAGACACCCATGCCCCAGGGGAGCTCGGGGCGGAGCGTGGTGTCGCCGGTGCCGTCGAGAGGGCGCGTCCAGCAGGCGCCGGCGCTGAACTCTTCCTTGTCGGCTTTGAAGTCGAAGCGGGCTTCGGCAAAGTTCTTGCCGTCGGGGACTTCGAAGCCGCGGGAAATCTGCACGGGCTTGCCGTTTGCGGGCAGGACTTGCTCGAATTCGACGTGTGCAACTTCGTTGCGGGTCCAGTCAAGCAGCGTGACGGTCATGGTGCCGTTGAGGTCGCGCTCGAGCAAGTTGCAGGCGGTGCAGGCGGCTTCGATGGCCTTGCCGGAAGCGCTGCGCAGCGAGGCAAGGCCGAAGGTGGCCTCGTCGCGCGGCACGGAGGTCTCGCAGAGGATGCCCTGGATTTCGACGCCGGTCGGTTCGGCCGGGCCGGCGCCGCGCTCGAGCGTGAGCGACGTGATGCGCAGGGGAAGCCGGACCTCGCCGTCGTTCTCGCCGCCGGAGAACTCCCAGCCGTTGCCGGGCGGCAAGCTGAACGTGAACGCCTGATCCTTGCCGTCGAGCGTGCCGAGGGTGCGCGCGAAGGTCTGGAAATGCGAGCCCAGCGTCATCTTGAGAACGTTGCCGGGCTTGCCGCCGCGGAGCAGCACGGTGAGCACGCGGGGGTTGCCGAGCAGGGACAGGGAACTGTGCAGCGAAGCGGAGCCGGTTTTCGAGAAGTCGACGTGCCAGGGGCCGCCGGTGATGCCGTTGGCGGTGCCGCGGCCGAAGTCGGTGACTTGGAAGCGCCCGCGGAGTTCGCCGGACTGGGGCGCCCCGTCGCCGCCGCTGATGTTGAACTTTACGTGGCTCAGGAGGACCTCGCCGGTGGGGTTCGCGAGCGAAACGGCTTCGAACAGGATGCCGACGGCCTTGATGGGGAAGTGAACAACGCCGTCGTTGGCGCCGCCGAAGTGAAGGTCGAAGGCCTGCATGTCGACCGCCACCCGCTGCCATTCGTCGTGTTCGAACACGATGGGTTCCTGGAGAAGCTGGTCGGTGCTGTCGACGACGCGCAAGGTCATCAGCGCTTCGGCGGGTTTCTTCACGCGAAATTCGACGGACTTCAAGGTTTGCGGCGGGTCCAGGAATTGGAATGCGCCCACGTAGTTGCCGCCGCCCGTGAAGTCGTAGCGCAGGTGCATCACGCCATCGGCGCCGGTATCGAGCGAGCCTTTCGCGCCGGGAAATTCCGGGCCGTTGGAGAAGAGCCAGCCTTCCGGCGGCGCGGCGGTCGCTCCGAGGGATACCAGGGTCATTGCCGCAAAGAGCCACGCGAACCGCTTTGCCGTTGTCGTCATCTTCCGCTCCCCGGTTCATTTCAGGAATGTCTTGATGTAACCCCGAATTCCCATTCGGGGCATTTGTTCAAAGCGCCACAATCAAGACCAAAGTCCCCGAATGGGAATTCGGGGTTACATCAAATGCGGGCCTCTACTCGTCCTTCGCCGCTTCCTGTCCGAGGGCGGTGGTGGCGTCGAGCATGATCTGCCCCAGGCCGTCGCCGTAGAAGGAGGCCGTGACTTCGTAACCGCTCTGGGCGTATTCGTCCTTGGTCAGGATGTAGCCGATGTATTCGCCGGTTAGGCCGCTGACGCAGGGGTGCGCGATGCCGGCCTTGCGAAGGCTGTCCTTGACCGAGAGGCCGAGTTCGCAGATGGGCTCGCCGGGGAAGGTCACCATTTCAAACCGGTCGATGCGCAGGGCATAGATGGGCGCGCGATCGGGAAACAGGACCGGAAGCATCTGGTCCAGTTGCTCCTGCGTGATGTGGTATTCGTCGCCGGCGATTTTGACAAAATCAGGCGCGCCTTTCCGTTCGGGAAGTTCCACCCAGTTCGACTTCACGGCGAAACGTTGGACAGGCACGGGCGTGAGAGCTTCGGCGAGTTTCGCGGCGGCGATGCCGACCTTGCGCCCGTACATCTCGGCTTTCTGGTAGCGGCTGCCTGCACTGGCCTGCACGGGCGACTGGTCGCCCTCGGCGCCGTTGGTGTAGAGGCAGGTGGCACCGGGCATGAGGGCCTCGAGGGTGCGCTGCATGTGGCCGGCCCACTCGCCCGAGACGAGCATGTCTTCTTCCGAAACGAAGGTGCCGTGCGCGGTGAAGTTCACGAAGACCGCGTAAGGCTTGCCGTCGGCCGTGTCGAGGCGCAGCACGGTCAGGCCGGGATCGGTGTAGGGGTCGTCGCGCCGGTTGCGGTTCATGCCGGGGAGGTCGACCGCGCCCGAGGCGGCCGTGACGGGACGCAGCGCGGCTTGGGCGTCTTTCAGGCCCTTGGCGATGCGGCCGGTGACGAAGTTCAGCACCGGCTCCGAGAAGAGGCCGATGTGCGGGTTGTTGGCGACGTTGCGGCGGTCCATGGCCATACCTTCGAGGCCGGTGTGGGTGTGGCTCGCGGCCATGATCACGTTGTCGGTGGTAAGGCCCGCTACGGCCGCTTTCTTCAGCGAGTCCTCGACGACACCGATGGGCAAGCCGCACACATCCAGCGTTACCACAGCGGCATTCGCCGGCGGAGCGCCGCTCGGGTCGCGCCATTCGAGAACCAGGCATTTGGCGTTAATCGTATCGAGAACGCCCTCGGCAGGAACGCCGTTGCGCGCGCCGTAGCCGCCCAGCGGCGTGGGAATGCCCTCTTCAAGCGGCGTGATGCTCACCGTTGCAATGCCTGCATGTAATCCCATTTCGCGGACCTCTACGCCTTGGACCCGCAGTTCAGCTTGCGCCGTTGCGCATATACACATTGCCAGTGCCAGGACCATTAGGGTCTTCATCGACATAACCGTACCCTCGTGCGGTTGCTGCGCCGGAGAATCTTTAACCACGCTCAAGTCTAGCGCAGCGGCCACGGGCGTCCAAGGCCAAAAAATGCCCCGTGAAATCGAGCGCCGAGGCGCCCAATCCCACGGGGCGTGCCACCCCCATGGCGGAGCTTCTGACTACTTGGTCGATTTCCGGATTTCGTCGGTGACCACGCCGGTCAAGCCCCCGACCGCGCCACCGATGAGCGCCCCCTCGGCGGCCTTGCCATCTGAACTGCCAACCACCGCGCCCGCGGTGGCGCCGCTGACGGCGCCCATGCCAAGCGGTGTTTTCGTGGTCTCGCAGCCGGCGAATCCGGCCACGGGGATCAACAACGCAACTGCAAAGCCCATGATGTTTCGCATGGCTTTTCTCCCAAAACTGATTTCCGGCCTGAGCCGGTGTGCGGGTCCGTCTCCGGCCGCCGGGGTGGCGGCATCTGTGGAGCGGACGCGAAAGTGAGACGCTAATTGAATGGTTCCGGCCCCACATCGGGCCGTCACTTCGTAATTGTACCTCAATTTTCACAGGCCAATACGGGAGGAACTTTGGGGGGTCATTGACAGCGGGGAGAATTATGATCAGGAATAGAATTATGCGGCCGCCTAAGGGCGATGCGGGGCTCTGAGCATGAACAGGCGCTGCATCTCAATCAGGCCGCTCGTGGTTCGGGGGGGACCGTCGTAGGTGTCGCCCAGGGCCAGGAGGGCATCAACGTCGGCCCAGTTATAGGGCATGCCGCGCAGGGCTTCCCGCCGGATACGCTCGAGTTCGTGGCCTGTCGCCTCCCACTGCCGGACGAGCACTCGCTGTTCTTCGCGGTTTGGCGTTCTCATGCGTTCTCCTTAAGCAGCCGAACGGCTCGAGCCAAAGACTCGGGGGCATCCTTTAGTTCGAACAGATCACGAAGATGTCCAAGAACGTAACTCTCGTCAAGACGCGCCTGACGACGCACAATGCTCTCGGCATCCAACCAGTCGCGCTCGCGCCCGGCAAAGGCCTTCATAACGAACAAGTCCTCGGCCGTGCAGCAAGGCAAGGTCAGACCTGGCGCGAATTCCATTTCTTGCGCGCGGCGCATCATTTCGACTTCGAAGGGCAGCGCACCCAGTGCCACGTCCACATCCTTGCCGTTCGAGGCACGGAGCAACAAGACTCGGTGGACCAGGGCAAACTCGCGTGCATCGGCAATTCGCGATTCAAAGCGGTCCAGAAGGGCTTCAACGTAAGGCGCTTCCTGGCCCCATTCGGCCAGGAGTGTCAGAGCGGCGTCCAACGTCGTGCGAGGCTCGCCCCATTGCTGCACTGCAAGCCCGCCAATGACACAGAAGGACCAGCCGCGTTCGAGCATGAACGCGCTGATTTCACCTGCCGCTTCGAATAGGGTGTTCAGAGAAGCGCCCTCCGCCCCGGAGCAATTGAAGACATCGTCCAAAACCAACAGCAGGATTATACAGGAATCAGGTGTCATCCCTACGGGTTCGTGCCCCAGATGTCGGTGTCGCGGAAGAGGGTACGGCCGGGCAGGCGGCAAAAGTGCACGAGTGTTGCGGCGAGGTCGGCGGCGTGGAGGTGCAGGCCGGGGCCGTGTGCGGGGCCGTCGTCGGGGCCGGTGTCGACGCTGCTGGGGTTCAAGACCATGACGCGGATGTTGTGTTTGCGTACCTCGTAATTAAGGGCCTGCGAAAAGCCCTGGAGGCCGAACTTGCTGGCGGCGTAGGCCGAGGCGCCGGCATCGCCTTTCTTGCCGCTCATGGAGCTGATCATGAAGATGTCGCCGCGCTGCTTTGCGATCATGCCGGGCAGGAAGGCCTTTGTCGTGAGGAACACGCCGGTGAGGTTCGTGTCGATGACCTTGCTCCACTGTTCGAGCGTGGTTTCGACCGCAAGACCGCCTGTCATGGTGCCGGCGTTGTTCACGAGGATATCCGGCGCGCCGAATTCCGACATGACCTCTTCCGCGAAG
>JAVEWL010000341.1:0-6220 GCA_034004565.1 FCB group bacterium
GGTTTCGGCCTTCGTGTTGTCGGCGCTGCCGCAGTCGGTCCGGGCCGATGTGGTCATCCGCATCGCCACGATGGACCGCACGCCGCCGGAAATCGTCCACGAAATCGAGCGCGTGCTCGAGCGCAAGATGGCCAACGTATTCACGCAAGGCTTCACCTTCGCGGGGGGCGTGAAGGAAGTGGCCGAGATATTGAACCGCATCGAGCGCGGCACCGAGAAGGGCATCATGTCGGACCTCAGCGAGCGCGATCCCGAGCTCGCCGACGAGATCAGCCGCCTGATGTTCACCTTCGACGACCTGATTCACGTCGAAGACAGCGGCATCCAGAAGGCTCTGCGCGAGATCGAGCAGAAGGACCTCGCGCTGGCCCTCAAGTCGACCAACGAATCGGTCAAGGAAAAGATCCTCAAGAATCTCTCCGAGCGCGCTCGAGAGATGATCAACGAGGAAATGGAGTTTATGGGTCCGGTGCGGCTGCGCAGCGTCGAAGAGGCGCAGCAGAAGATCGTGGCGGTCATACGCCGTCTCGAGGAATCCGGAGAAGTGGTCGTCCAAGGTCGCGGGGGCGGTTCCGAGGACGAGCTGGTCGTTTAACCGGCCAGAGCGGTTCAGGGTTGAATTGGCCGGCTTTCTTGGCCCAAGTCGAGCCTGAACGCTTAAGCGCGGACCGGGGTAATTCAGTCGGAATTGCCCGGTTTCGGAGTACGGTTGATTCGCACGGTAGCGGTAGGCGCATTCGAACGGCGGGGGCATTGCCGTGAAGGCGCCGCAGGGCAGCACGTTACCTCAGCTTTGGTTCGTTGCGGGAGAATTGCGAGTGTCCAGAGTAATCAAATCGTCCGAGGTGACGCGCGGCGTCTTTGCGGCGTTCGAGCGCGATGTCCTCGGCGTTACTCTGACCCCGCAACACGCCGGGGACGGGCAGGCCGGGTGGGTCGAGGAAGAGCGGGACCCCGTGGCCCTGGCCGAAGCCGAAGCCGAGCGGCAACTCCAGGCCTTCTACGAGGAAGGGCTTAATCGCGGCATCGTGGACGGCAAGGCCGAATTCGAGCGCGCCGCCAACGAGGCCGTCGCGGCGCTGAAGAATGCCGCCGAGGCCATGGTCAAGGCGCGCGAGCACTACCTCGCCGCCATGGAACCCCAGGTCCTCGAGCTGGTGAAGGCGATTACGACCCGCATCATTCGGCGCGAGGCCAGCCTCGACCCCGAAATTGCCGCCACCACGGTGCAGGCCGCGCTGCGCGGCCTCGCCGACCGCGAACGCCTGACGGTCTGCCTCAACCCCGACGACTGGCAGGCCCTGCGTGAAAAGGGCATTGATCCCCTCACGGGCATCGATGGTCTCGATAGCGTTGAAATCACCGTCGACCCCTCGGTAGGGCCCGGCGGCTGCACGGTCGCCTCTGAATGTATCCACGTGGACGCCACCCTCGAGCACCAGCTCGAGATGATATTGAGCGCATTGTACGAGTAAACGAATTTCCGATTTCAGATTTTCGATTTTCGATTTTAAGACACCCTGACACACCGGCCTTTCTTGAAATCGAAAATCCAAAATCGAAAATCGAAAATGGAATGGCTTTAACATTGATTCACCCTAATCTCGATAGGCACCTGCCGCGCGTCACAGCCGTCAACCCGATCTCCATCTACGGGAAGGTGCTCGACGTGGTCGGCATGACCATCGAGGCCACGGGCCCCAAGATGCGCATCGGCGACCTCTGCTACGTGCAGGGAAACGAGACCGCGCAGCGCACGCCCGTCGAAGTGGTGGGATTCCGCGGCAGCCGCATCCTGCTGATGCCGCTCGGCGACATTGCCGGCATCGGCCCCAGCAGCCTCCTCATCCCCACGTTCAAGCCGCAATCCATCCGGGTCGGCATGGAACTGCTCGGGCGCGTAGTCGACAGCACCGGCGCCCCAATGGACGGTGGAGAGCCCATCAACGCGCCGCACGAAGTACCGCTCACGGCCGTGCCGCCCAAACCCATGGAACGCCGCCGCATCACCGAGCCCATCTCGACCGGCGTGCGCGCCATCGATGCCTGCGTCACCTGCGGCAAGGGACAACGTGTCGGCATCCTGGCGGGCAGCGGGGTCGGCAAGAGCAAGCTCATGGGCATGATAGCCCGGCACACCAACGCGGACGTAAACGTCATTGCCCTCATCGGCGAACGAGGCCGCGAAGTGAGGGAGTTTATCGAAGGAGACCTGGGCATCACAGGGCGCGCGCGCTCGGTGGTCGTCGCGGTCACCTCGGACCAGCCCGCGCTGCTGCGCATCAAGGGCGCCTACGCGGCGACCGCCATTGCGGAGTGGTTCCGCGAGCAGGGCGCGGACGTGATGCTCATGATGGACTCGGTCACGCGTTTCGCGATGGCCCAGCGCGAGGTTGGCCTCGCCATCGGCGAACCGCCCACCACGCGAGGCTACCCGCCTTCTGTTTACGGCCTCTTGCCCAAATTACTTGAGCGCGCCGGCACCAGCGCCAACGGCAGCATCACGGGGCTCTACACGGTCCTCGTCGAAGGCGACGACCTCAACGACCCCGTGGGCGACGCGGTACGCAGCATTCTCGACGGACACATTTCGTTGTCGCGCCCCCTGGCCTCGCGAGGCCACTACCCGGCCATCGACATTCTCGAGAGCGTCAGCCGCGTGATGATTGAAGTGGCCCCCCGCGACCACCAGGAACTGGCCAAGCGGCTGCGGCGCGCCCTGGCCACCTGGCGCGACGCCGAAGACCTCATTAACATCGGCGCCTACGTCGCGGGCAGCAACCCCGATATCGACCTCGCCATGCGGGTGATGCCGCGGGTACGCGCCTTTCTTCAGCAAGGCCTCGACGAAACGTCGGCCTTCGAGCAACTGCAAAGCATGATGCGCCAGGCGGTCACGGGCTAGGGGTAAGGGCATATGGCCAAGAAACACAAGTTTCGTTACGCCACCCTGCTCCGGGTGCGACAGCGGCAGGAAGAGCTGAAGGCGCTGGCCCTCGCGGAGATCCGGCGCGAAATTCGGATTACGGAGATGCAGCGCGAGGAAATCCTCCACCAGCAGCGGCAGATGCTCGAGGAAGCCAAAACGCGCGCCAAAGGCCCGTTTCACGTGGACGACGTCCGAGGGTATTATCAGTACGAGCGCCACCTGGCGCGCCTGGCGGTCGAGAAAGACGCGCGGCTTATCGAATTGAACGCCCTCGCCGAAAAGCGCCGCCAGGAACTCGAGGAAGCCCTTCGCGCGCGGCGCATGATCGAGAAGATCAGCGAACGGGAGGTAAAGGCCTTCCAGGCGGCGATAGGGAAAAAAGAACAGGCCGCGCTTGACGAGAGCGCGTCCAACCAGGCGGCCATGAGCCGCGCCGGTGAGAAGCCGTGAAAATGATTCTGTACATAGTCATCCTGCTCGTGGGCTTCGTGGGCGCCATCGTGGGCGTCCTCGCCGCCACGCACAACCTGAACCGCGAAGCGCTCGATAAGATCATGGGCAAGGTCCCCGAGGGCGCGGCACACGCCTCGGCCGAAGCCCCGGACGACGTGGACCCGCTCCTGCGCGCCATTCGCGACCAGCAGAAGAAACTCGACGAACGCGAAGCCGCCATGAAGGCTCAGGAAGAACGAATCAAGACGGCCCAGGCCGACTTGCAGAAACTGCGCGACGAACTCGGGGCGCTGCTCCAGCAGTACGGGCAGGACCTCGACAACGTCGATGCCGAAGCCGAGGCGCAGCGCGCCGAGGTCGAAACCCTTCTGCAAAAGATGAAGCCCGACCAGGCCGCCGAGATCATCAGCACCAAGACACCGGAAGAAGCCCTCGCCTTGCTCAAGCTCATCCCCGAGAAGAGCCGGCCCAAAGTGATGGAAAAGCTTCCTCCCGACAAGGCCGCCGAGCTCATCGACGCCATGCGGAACGCCATCCCGGCAACACCCTGATTCACGCAAGCATTATTTCGTGCTCGTGCTCGTAATCGTGCTCGTAATCGATTCCCCTTCGTACTCGTACTCGTAATCGGCATCCCGCGCTCGGCGTCCATTCTCCGCCGAGTGCTTCCCTCTGTCCCCCATTCGTAATTGGTAACTCGTAATCTCTCTTGAAAGGAGGTGAATCATGTGCAAATCG
The DNA here is from genome assembly GCA_034004565.1 of FCB group bacterium. Classification (GTDB taxonomy): domain Bacteria; phylum Hydrogenedentota; class Hydrogenedentia; order Hydrogenedentales; family SLHB01; genus JAVEWL01. The sequence continues at coordinate 4,121 of JAVEWL010000341.1, forward strand.
AATGCATCATCCCGTCCACACCCCGAGTAGCGAGTCCCTCCCCCACTCCTTCGTCTCAGGCTTCCAACGCGTCCAAGCCGGGTTCCTTCGCCTCGATCCTCGAAGAGGAACAGGCCGCCAAAGCGGAACCGGATCAGAACGTCACGCCCGAAGCCGAGGAAGCCGCCGAAATCAGTGAAGACGGCGCCGCGACGGAAACCACCGCCGCGGCGACTGACACCGATGAAGCGGAGAAGGCGGTGGCGACACTGCTGGGGGCGCAAGCGGCCGCGGTTACCACCGCTCCCGTGGAAACGCCCACACTCGTTGTGGACGGAGAAGCAACCACCCCGGTGGCCCCGGCCGCAACGCCCGTCGCGGACGTGACGGCCCAAACCGCCGAGGCTGCGCCCGAGCCCCCAAGCACCGGATTCGCAGTGCCGTCGCAGCCCGCGACAACCACCGCAACCGAAACCGCTCCGGCTCCACAGGCGACGGCGAACGCCACGCCAGCGGAAACGCCGGTTGAGGCGGTTGCCGCGCCCGCGGTAGCGGCGGCGGCGACGGAAACTCCGGAAACCGCGACAGCAACGGCCCCGAAGGCCGAAGCACCTACCGCGCAACCGGCGACACCTGCGACACCTGCTACCCCGGCAAACGGCACGACGAAGACGCCTCAGACCGCAGCCCAACCGGCGACACCGGCGACTGCGGCCCAACCGGCGACACCGGCGACACCGGCCACTCCGGCCGCTCCGGCGACACCGGCCAAGGCCGAGACCGCTCAGCCCGAGGCGAAGCCGGTCGAGGCGACGCAGAAGCCTCAGCAGGCTTCCACGAAGCCGGCGGCCGAAGCGAAGACCGTTGAAGGCGAGACCGCAGTGACCAAAACCTTCGTTGCGGCGATCGACAAGCCGCAGGACAAGAACGAGGTCACGCCGAAACCGGCCAAAGACAACGCGGCGGCCGTGAAGGGCGCGCAGCCGACCGAAGGCGCCAACGCCGCGAACGCGGTCACAGCGACCGCGCAGACGGCGGACGGCACCTTCCGGGACGCGCTGGCGGCGCAGGCCGGACAAACCGAGGTTAAGCCCGCCACGGCGGTCAAGGCCGCGGTGGCGTCCGAAGCCGCTCCCACTGAAGGCCGTCAGACGACGGCCACGCCGACGATGGCCGTGGGAACCGAGCCGGCCAAGCTTGTCGACGGCGCGCAGGCTACCGCACAGCAGCCGGCCAACGCGCCGGCGCCGGCACAGGACCCGGGCGCGGTAGCCCTCAAGAGCATCCGCTTCATGGCGCTCAACGGTGAGAAGAACCTTACGGTGAAACTCAGCCCCGAATCCCTGGGTGAAATGGTTATCGCCATCACGACCCGGGACGGCAAACTGGACGTCCAACTGTCGGCGACACAGTCCGGCACACGCGACATCCTCGAGAAGCAGCTCGGCGTCCTGCGCGACTCGCTCTCTCGTGAAGGCATCGTGGTGAACCGGGTATCGATCACCGCGGACCTTTCGGGCCAGCAACAGTTCCAGCAGGCGAACAGCCACCAGGCGGGCGCGGAATCCAACGCGTCGCGGCATTGGGCGCCTTCGCCGAACTCTCCGTACCGTACCGTGCTCTCCGGCCCGGCAGCCGGCCCTCGGGCCGCGCGGCACGCCGGAAACCTCGACCTCTACGCATAACCTGTCAAAGGAGGCACTCGATTAATGAACGCATTGGTAGGCATAGGCGCCAACCGCGGCGGCCTGAGCAGTGCCAGCCCGGAGAAGCGCGCGGCCATGCGAATGGAAATCCAGTCGCTGGCCCGCGCCGCCCTCCTGGGTAAAGCCAAGGCCATCGCGGCGGCAACGGGGCAAACCGGCACCCAGGCCACCGCGAAGTCCGCGGCGGCGAACACCGCCACGACGAAAGCGGCCAAGACATCGGAAACGGACGACGATTCCGATGCGATGACCAACGCCGTCAGCAACGAACTCAGCAAGGACACCTTTTTGCAACTGCTGGTCAACCAGATGCAGAACCAGGATCCACTCGATCCCACGGATAACTCGCAGATGATTGCGCAGCTCGCCCAGTTCTCCTCGCTCGAACAGATGTCCAATCTGAACGGGAACGTCG
>JAVEWL010000342.1:0-6215 GCA_034004565.1 FCB group bacterium
CCACAATCTGCAGAATGTCCTCGCTTCCGTGGCCGTCGCGGGCATCCTGGGCGCGGACCCCGAAATCGTGCGCGACGGCCTGCCGCAGTTCCGAGGCGTGCGGCGGCGCATGGAAGTCTTCCACGAGGCCGAAGGCATCACCTTCGTCGACGATTTCGCTCACCATCCCACGGCGATCCACGAAACCATCGCCGCCGCCCGCATGCGCTGGCCCAACCGCCGTCTCATCGTGCTATTCGAGCCCCGCTCGAACACCACCGTCACCAATCGTTTTCGCGATGACATCTGCGCAGCATTCGGCCAGGCCGACGAAGTCTGGCTGGGGCCCATCCACCGCGGCGACATCATTCCGCCGGAAGAGCGCCTGGACCGCGAATGGATCGCGCGTTCCCTGTCCGCGAAAGGTGTCGCGGGCCACTATGCCGACGACGTCGAGACCATCCTTCAGGGCCTCCGCGTCACCGCTCGCGACGGCGACGTAGTCCTGATCCTGAGCAACGGCGCATTCGGCGGCATCTACGCCAGAATCCGCGAACGTTCCTGGTAAGGCTCAATAACGAGGCCTTTGCTTGCTTCCGCCGGCGTTTCTTGGCAAAGTGCCAGTTCATTCTGTAAGGGAGGAGTCATGCCGGATACTGAAACCAGCGACGCATACGAGTCGAACTACGTAAAGTACGACGCGCATTTCCATCCCCTGGGCCCTAAGAAGCCTTGCGTCGAGCTTATGGATGCCGCGAAGTTGGGAAAGGTCCAGGTGCTTTCCTACTCCGACTTCCGCACTTCCGAGGCGCTCGAAGAGTTGGAGACGCAATTCTACGAGGATGTGAACGACTACCCGGCTCGCATGGTCTACAGTTCTTCGTTCAGCCTGCACGGCTTCGAAGAGCCCGGATACGTCCAGCGCACCATCGCGAAACTCGAGAGCGATTTCGAGCGCCGAGGCGCGGTCGGCGTGAAGGTCTGGAAAGATCTGGGCATGATGCTCAAGGACGCCCAGGGACGCTATGTGTTCTGCGACGATGAGCGGTTTCGCCCGATCTTCGACTATCTGGCCGATCGCAACGCGGTCATCACGATGCACCTGGCCGACCCGAAGGCCGCTTGGCTGCCCCTCGACCCCAAGTCGCCGCACTACCGGTACTACAGCAACCATCCCGAATTCCATTGGTGCGGCCGGACCGATGTCCCCTCGCACGACGAACTGATTGCGCGCCGCGACGCGCTGGTGGCGCGCTATCCCTACGTGCGGTTTGTCTGCTGCCACCTCGGCAGCCTGGAGCACGACGTGGACGAGGTGGGGGCGTTCCTGCACCGGTATCCGAACGCATATGTCGACACTGCGGCCCGTCACAATGACTTCACCCTCCAGGATCCGGCGAAGGTGAAGGCCTTCTTCGAACGGTATAGCCACCGGATTCTGTACGGCTCCGACTGGGAACTTACGCCGGCGGATTTCAGCGCGGACCCCGCCGAGCGGGCGGCGTTCATTGCCAAGCGGGTCAACCACTTCAACGGGCTCCTGCGCTATTACGAGGAGACGCTGGCTCTCTCGCGGGACGTGTTGGAGCACTTCTATCACCGCAACGCCGAGCGCATCCTGAAACACCCTCGCCGCTATGCGGAAAACGCTCAATAGCAGTGCGCAAGGCATGCAAAGTGTGATACATTCGTGATTGTTGAGACTGGAAGTACCCGGTTTGTCGGCAGGACCTCGTGGGAAAGGCCCGGACATGAGCAATCGCGAGCACGCGAACAAGAGTCAATCGGAGCCGAGCAAGGGCTCAATGACTTTCGAGAACGTGGACACCGCCGACCTGAGTCCCGATGACTTGCGGACCTTGGTGCGCAATCTCCACGGACGCCTCGCCGAGTTGGAAACTCAAAACCGGGATCTGTCGAAGTCACAGGAAGAACTCAGGCTGCTGTGCCAAAAAGACCTTCGCTTGTACGAGGAAGCCCCTGTCGCATGCCTTACCGTTGACGAACACTGCCAGATTACCGCGGCAAACGCCGCGGCGCGCGCGCTGCTGGGCGTTTCAGACCAGACCTTGAAAGGCCAATCGCTGGCATCCCTCGTGGTTCCCGAAAAACGCGAACACTTCCTCGAACAATGCAGCCGAATCCTGGAAGAAGGGGAGCGTCTGTCCTTCGATACGGTAATTGAACTAAGCGATGGACGCCTGCGTTCCGCGCTTTTCGAGGGCGTCGCGGTTCGCGGAGACGACCGTGGCCCGGTCGTGTTGTGCGCGGTCATCACGGACGTGAGCGAACAGGAAGCGTCCGAGGCGATGCTGCGCCAGAGCCACGAACGCCTGAAATGGATGTTTGACCTCAGCCGGGAAGGCATACTGATCCTCGACAGCGACATGCGCTTCGAGGAGGCCAATCCCGCGGCAGGCATGATTCTCGGATACCCGCGGGACATCCTGCTCAAGATGGGCATCGAGGACCTCGAACCGGCGCCCGGCCGTCCCGGCGCCGAACACCTGAGAGGTCTTTCCGAGAGCGAGGTCACCGTGGGGGAGTTCCATTTTGCCCGCCCCGACGGTGCCGTCTGCACGGTCGAATATTCGGGCCGTGGCCTTTCGGACGGCCAATTCGTCGTATTCATGCGCGATATCACCGATCAGCGCACCGCCGCGGAGCAATTGCTTCAGTACAGCGAGCATCTCGAGGACCTGGTCGAGCTCCGCGCCGAGCGGATCCGGGAGCTCGAACGCTACCGCGTCCAGAGCGAGCAACTGGCCGCGACCGGACGGATGGCCGCCCGCATCGCGCATGAAATCAACAACCCCCTCGCCGGTATCAAGAATTCGTTCCTGCTCATCAAAGATGCCATTGCCGAGGACTATCCGTACTATCGCTACGTCGGGGCGATCGAAAAGGAAATCAACCGCATCGCGCGCATCGTATCGCAGATGTTCGATCTGTACCAGCCCGAGCAGGAGCAGCCCCAGCGCTTTAACCTCGGCGAGACCCTCGAAGACGTTCTTCTCATGCTCGAACCCCTGTGCCGCCAAAGAGGCGTCACGATGGCGGCGCGCCTTCCGGACTACCCCGTGATCCTCTTCCAGCCCGAGGGCCTCGTGCGGCAGGTGCTGTACAACCTGATCGCCAACGCCATCGAATCGTCGCCGGCCGACGAAATTGTGCGCGTCACCGCCGTGCCCCTGGGCGAGAACATCTCGATCGCGGTCTCGGACCACGGCGAGGGCATTTCCGAGGAAGTGGCGGTACACCTCTTCGAGCCGTTCTACACCACCAAGCGCGCCGGCGCCGAAGAGGGCGTGGGCCTTGGCCTGTCGGTCTCGCGCACCCTCGTCGAACTCATGCGCGGCACGCTCTCCTACCAAAGCAAAGTGGGGGAAGGCACCGTTTTCCGAATGATCCTGCCCCAAAGCATTTAGGGCGAACCATCCGCACCCTCCCCGGGCTAACCTTGTGCTAACATGTTGCTGGCAGGATTGATCCGTGTGGGCGGAGTGTATGTGCCTGCCCGCACTTGGACGAGATACCGTTTCAGGGGCAATTGAATGGCCAAAGAGACCATACTGGTCGTCGATGACGAGGAAGACATCCTGAACCTCGTCGAATACAATCTCGAAAAATCCGGTTTTCGCGTTCATTGCGCGGCAACCGGCGGCGACGCCGTCAGGAGCGCGCGCGAAACCCGCCCGGACCTTATCCTGCTCGACCTGATGTTGCCGGGCCTGGACGGCTTCGAAGTGTGCACGGTCCTGAAGAGGGACACCAAGACCCGCGAGATCCCGATCGTGATGCTTACCGCGAAGGGCGAGGAGCGCGACATCGTCCGGGGCCTGCAAACCGGCGCCGACGACTACATCACCAAACCGTTCAGTCCCGCGGTGCTCGTGGCGCGCGTGCGGGCGGTCCTTCGGCGGAGCAAAGAACCCGCGGACGCCGGGGCCACCTTGCGGATCCAGGATATCCTGATCCACCCCGGCCGCCGCGAAGTCACCGTGCAAGGCGAGCCGGTCGATCTGACGAACACCGAGTTCCGCGTGCTGCACTGCCTGGCGCGGCGTCCCGGGTGGGTCTATACGCGCTCGCAAATCGTCGACAGCGTCCGAGGAGACGGCTATGCGGTCACGGACCGAGCCGTTGACGTGCAGATCGTCGGCCTGCGCAAGAAGCTTGGCGCGTGCGGGCACTATGTCGAGACGGTGCGCGGCGTAGGGTACCGGCTCAAAGAAGAATGAGAGCGACAGGAAAGCAAACGCAGGAGAGGAGTCTGCCGTGCGCGGAATGCGCCTGATTTGGCAGTTGTACCCGCCGTTCTTCTTTGTGCTGCTTGTTGCCCTGGCCGCCCTCACACTCTACGACGCGGCGTCGCTGAAGTCGGTTTACGAGCACGAAACGGATCTTCACCTGGAACGCCTCGCGCGTGTGCTCGCCTTTCAAGTTTTGCCGTACGATGCCGCAACTCCCGTTGGCCGATATGAAGAAATTGCGCGCAAAGCCGGCCGCGCCTCGTCCTATCGCGTCACCATTCTCTCCGCAGAGGGGACCGTTCTCGGCGATTCCGAAGTGGACCCGGCGTCCATGGACAATCACCACGACCGTCGCGAGATCCGAGAGGCGCTTGCGGGCCGTGTAGGGCACGTCCGCCGCTTCAGCTTCACGACACAGCGCGAAACCGCCTACGTGGCCGTGCCGGCCGTGCGCGACGGGCAAACCGTGGCGATCGTCCGCGTAGGCGTCGATGCCAAGGCGGCCGCGGGCGCCATGCGCCACGTGTACCTCCGCCTGTTGCTGGGCACCCTCCTGGTTGCGCTGGTTGCGGTGGGCTTGAGCCTGTTGGCGGTAAGGCGGCTGGCCCGGCAGATCGAAGCGGTCAAGCAGTACGCCGAAGGGTATGCCCGGGACGAAACCGCCGCCCGTCTGCCCGTGTCCGACTCGTTTGAGCTTGCCGGCTTGGCCAACGCCTTGAACCGCATGGGCGCCCGTTTCGCCGCGCGCATGGAGGAGATCTTGCGCCAGCGCAACGAACTCGACTCGGTGCTGACCGGCATGATCGAAGGCGTCATCGCGGTCGACCTGGACGCGCGCGTCATTAACTTGAACGACACGGCCGCAAAGCTGTTGTCGACCACGCGCGCGGAGGCCTGCGGACGCACCATCCAGGAAGTTATCCGGAATACGTCCATCCAGCGCCTCGTTGCGAAAACGCTCGAGGGAAGCGGGCCCGTCGAAGCCGACATCACCCTGTTTCGCGATGGCGAACGAACGTTGAAGGGCCGGGGCACGGTGCTGCGCGACGGCGCCGGCCGGGCCATCGGCGGTCTGCTGGTGCTGGACGATGTAACGAAGTTGCGGCGCCTCGAAGCGGCCCGGCGCGATTTCGTGGCCAATGTCAGCCACGAGATTCGCACGCCCATCACCTCGATCCAGGGCTACGTCGAGACCTTGCTCGAGGGCGCGCTCGAGGATCGTGAGAACGCCGAACGCTTCCTCCGCATCGTTCACGCGCAGGCGGGACGGTTGAATGCGCTGGTGAACGATCTCCTGACATTGGCGCGGCTAGAACAGGACCAAAGCCCCGCCAGACTTGCACGAGAACCCGTGCGCATTAAGGAACTCATTGACGACGCGCTGCGCATCTGCGAGCCTCTTGCGACGAACCTGAACGTGAAAATCGATGCGAATTGCGATCCCGATCTGCGGGCGTCGCTCAACGCCGCCCTCGCCGAACAGGCCCTCGTGAATCTGCTCGACAACGCCATAAAATTCAGCGAAGCCGGAGGCGGGGTTGAGGTTTCGGCCGCTCACGAGAACGGCGAAGTGGTCATCCGGGTGCGCGACCACGGCTGCGGCATCGAACGGCAACACTTGTCCCGCCTGTTCGAACGCTTCTACCGCGTGGACCGCGCCCGAAGCCGCAAACAGGGCGGAACCGGGCTCGGGCTCGCCATCGTCAAGCACATCGCGATCCTGCACAAAGGCCGCGCCACCGTCGAAAGCACTCCCGGAGAAGGCAGCACGTTTGCCCTGTACTTTCCGCGAGACTAAGACTGCCTAACAAATTTGATACGGCAAGGCTTAATGTAACGCTGACCTCCAGGTCGGTCTTAAGACAAAAGTGCCGAGCGAAGCGAGGCTGTCCAATGCTCTTACAAGGAAGCCTCGCTGCGCTCGGCACTTTTGTCTTAAGACCGACCTGGAGGTCAGCGGTACACTAAGCCGTGCCGTCGCCA
>JAVEWL010000343.1:0-6213 GCA_034004565.1 FCB group bacterium
CGCATCCGTCACGTGCACGCCAATCTCGTCCGAGGCCCCCAGCAGCCGCAAAATCTTCGCATTGTTCTCCGTATTCGGCATCGCGGGATACCCCGGCGACCATCGTATCCCCAGCCGCTCGTCCTTATGCCCGACCGTCTCGCGCAGCGCCGCATGAATGCGGTCCGCCATATCCTCCGCGCAGCGATCCGACAACCCCTGCAAGTACAGCGACGCCTCCGAATCCCCCGAATCTTTCAAACTCTGCAACGCCGCCTCAACATCCGGCCCGCCCGTCGCGATCTGCAAGCCGACCGTGTCCATCACCCCGCCGGATTTCGGCAGAAAATACTGCGCCGCGCAAATCGTGTCCTTGCGTCCCGCACCGATGACCACCGCAAAATCCATCCGGCAAAGTTCCTTCGACAAATCTTCCGGATCGTAAATGACAATCTCATCCCCGTCCGACTGGCACGGGAACAGCCCGAACACGCCCTGCGGCCGCAACCACCCGTTTTTCTCGGACTTCTCGACCCACTCGTCCTTCAGCGCCAGCAACTCCGCCTCCGTCACCCCCTGCCCGGCGCGCGTCGCCTTGCCGCCGAACTTCCAGTTCAGCGCGAACAGCGTCTTCAGGTCGAAATACTGCGAAAACTCCTTCAGCGAATACTCGAGCTTCTTCGCGCGAAAATGCGACAGCGACACCGGCGAATGCCCGTTAAAATGAATCTCGCGTCGCGGCAGTTTCGCGAGCAATTCCGCATCTTCCTTCGCCATGCGCTCCGCCCGCGCGAACTGCGACTGCAATTTCTTCAGATTCTCGTCGTAATACGGCGACCGGTCCTCGACCGACAGCAGCGAGTTCATCACGTTCACGCCGTCCATCGCCGTCGCGCAATAAAACACGTCCGGGCGCATCGACTCCTCGTCTTCCGACCCCGCCTTCGCGACGTACGCCGCATGCCGGTAATTCACCGGCGCGCCGCCGATCAGCACGGCCGTCTTCTCGAGCCCCTGCTCCAGCATCATCTTCGACACCGTGATCATGTGGTTCGACGTCTGCACCAGCAGCGCCGACATCCCGATCGCGTCCGCCTTGTATTCTTTCGCGTTGTCGATAAAGCTCTGCAGCGGCGTCATCACGCCCAAATCGATCACGCGATACCCGTAGTTTTCGAACAGCGTCTTCGCCAAATCCTTGCCGATGCTGTGCACGTCCTGGAAAACGGTCCCAATAACAATCGTGCCCTTGTACTGGATCTCCGCGTGAATATCCCGCCCCGACGAAACCCGCATGTACTCCTCGAGGAAGCCCATGACCTGCTTCATCACGTCGGCCGACTTCAGCAGGTGCGGCAGCGACACTTCGCCCCGCGCAAACCCGTCCCCAAGCTCCTGCATCGCGCCCATGAGATACCGGTTGATGAACGCCAGCGGCTCGTGCGTCTTCACGATCTCCGCCGCCTGCAACGCGATGCGGTCGACATAGGCATACGTGTGCCCGCCCAGCTCGAACGTGCCGTTTTCGCGTTCCTTGTACCCGTCCTTCACCTTTTCGCAGATGGCCGTCTCGAGCGGTAGATCGGCGTACGTCGTGCGCTTCACCACGACGTTGCCCTTCTTCTCCTCAGCAATATCTTCAAGCTCGGCAAACGCGTTCATGTCGTGCTCGAGAATCGTGCGCCGGCCCAGCTCGTAATCCTTCGGGTCGAGGTCCTTCACGAACACATAGTGATTGGGATTGATGATGGCCGCATCGAGCCCGCGTTTCCGAGCCTCGTCCAACCACACCGACGTCAACACCGTGCGCATATACGGCTTCTTCGCCAGCCCGTTGGTGAGATTCCCCACGCCCACCACCGTGCGAATATCCGGATGAATCGACTTCACCATCGCGATGGCCTCAAGCGACTCCACCGCGAAATTCATCCCTTCGATCGACTCCGCGCCCACCGGAAACACGTTCACATCAATGAAGAACTGGTCCGCGCGCAAGCCGTATTTGTCGCGCCCGGTCTCGTAAATCTCCTTCGCGAGCTCGTACTTCTCCTCGCGCGTGCTGCCGGGTCCCTTGGGCCCCGTGCAAAGCCCGACGTAGATCGGGTCATGATGCTTCGTGACCGACACCACCGCGTCGAGCTTCGTTTCGCCCGGCGCGACCTCTTCCATCGAGATCGAATTGATGATGGGCCGCCCCGGGTAAACCTTCACGGCCTCCACCAGCGCGTCCACCGCGAACGAGTCCAGCGACATCGCGCCCGAAAAATCGGTCGTCTGCTTGTGGACGACTTCCTTCAGCGCCTCCGCCGTGTCCACAACGTTCGAGTCCATGCACACGTCAATGACGTTCACGCCCAAATCGCGCACCTGCTCTGCGACGACCTCTTCCAGCGCGTCGTGATTCACCGTCCCGCCGCCGCCTTCGACCGCATCGCGCACCTTCTTAGACCCGCGCACGTTGAGCCGCTCGCCGATGCGAATCAGGTCCTGCGAACTGTCGAGCAGCACCGCCTTCTGCGGTCCCGACACGTACAACCCGTCCTCCGGCACGCGCGGCGTGGGTTTGCGCCCGCCCACGCGCTGTGCCACGGCGCGGATGTGCGCCGGCGTCGTGCCGCAGCACCCGCCGACGACGCTCACGCCGTACTTCTCGACGAACTGCTCCAGCAGGTCCGCGAAATCCTCGGGGCTGAACTTGAACACGGTCCGGCCGTCTTCCGACACAGGCAACCCCGCATTCGGCACCACGGAGATCGGCAGCTTCGAAAACCGCGAAAGAATCTCGACCGTCTTCACCATCAGGTCCGGCCCGATGCTGCAATTGATGCCGAACACGTCGATCCCGGCGCCCTGCATCGTCACCAGCGCCGCCTGAATGTCCGTGTTGAAGATCTGCATCTTCGAGAACTGGTCGACCGTCACCTGGCAGATGATCGGTAGCGACATGCCCTTCTCGGCCATCGCGCGGCGTCCGCCGAACACGGCCGCCTTCGTCTCCAGGATGTCCTGCTGCGTCTCGTAGATCAGCGCATCCGCGCCGCCGTCGATGAGCCCCAGCACCTGGTGGTGGAAATTGTCCGCGATCTCGTCAAAGGTCGCCGTCTTCAGATCCGCCTTCGTACTCGAAATCACCCGGTTTGACGGCCCCAGCGACCCCAGCACGAACAGCGGCCGCCCGTCGTACGCGGCATCCTGCCGATACTGCTCCCGCGCCTCGCACGCGATTTCCGCCGCCCGCCGGCTCAGGTAATACGCGAACTGCTCATACGACAGTTCGCGGGGATCTACCCCGTACGGATTGACGGCGAACGTCGACACGTCAAGGCGCGAAAAATCGTATTCCGATAGCCGCATCGGCGACGCACCGAAGCTATTGGTCTCTACCGCATTGGCCCCCGCGTGGAAGTAGTCGAAATGAATCTCCTGCACTTCCCGTGACCGCGAGAACACCAGCAAATCCGACAGCATCCGGAATTCCGACCCGCCAAAATCCGCATCCGTAAGCCCCAGCCCCTGGATCATCGTGCCCATGGCGCCGTCAATAATAAGAACCTGTTCGCGTAATGTATTGAGGAAGTTCATTTCAGACCCTTGTCTAATAGGTTGAAAAAGGAATCAATATTGTAACGAATCTACCCCTCTGATGTCTTCCCCATGTAACCCCGAATTCCAATTCGGGGCTCTTTGCTCTTTCTCTAAAGCGCTATTCTCAGTCCCAAAAGTCCCCGAATGAGAATTCGGGGTTACATCCCCAATCCTGCTATGCTGTCCGAAACCTTACACGGGAGGATTCAGCATGATCTCGAGACGCGGTTTCCTGGCAGGTTCGCTGGCGGCAGGCGCAGGCCTTGCCTTGAACTCTCGATTGGCCTTCGCGGCGCCCCCGGCTTCCGGCGGCATCAGAACCTTCCACGCCTCGATCGACATGGACGCCTTCAAGAACGATCCCGCGCTCGCCGAAGAAGTGCGCGCGGCGGGCGTGTCGCGCGTATGGCTCGCGTGCTTCTTCGAAGGCCAGTGGCACTACACCATCGAGCAGATGCAGGAAGGCATCAAGGCGCTCAACGCGCTCGGGTTTGAAGTCAGCATCATCAACATCCCCCTCGGCCACCCCAGCTTTTCGCAGGAAACGCCCGACTACATGCCCAAAGTCCAGCCCAACGGTTGGCGCCGCGGCGTGCGGCCCGACGGACGAACCTACTCCGGCGTGTCGATTCATCCGCCCGCCACGCAGCAGAACATCGAAGGCATCCCCAAGCTCAAAGCCCTCGATCCGAAGATCGTTTTCCTCGACGACGATTTCCGGCTCGCGCCGTCCCCCGACGACATCGGCGGTTGCTTCTGCAACGACCACAAGGCCGCATACCTCCAGCGCAACGGTTTCGCCGAAGCGCGCTGGGCCGAACTCCTCGACGACGTCAATAATCGCCGCTACACCGACCTCACGAAGGCCTGGGTGAACGACGCCTGCGACGAACTCACCGCCAGCTTCCGCGCGCAACAGGCCGCCGCCGCGCCCGAAATGGCCCTCGGCAACATGGTCATGTACATGGGCTGCGAGAAGGCCGGCATCCGGCTCGTCGATTATCGCGGCGTCCCCATGCGCGTCGGCGAGGGCCACTTCAGCGACGATCCTTACGCGCCCGTCAAAGGCAAGACCAACGAACTCTTCAGTGTCCTGTTCCATCGCCGCTACTTCGCGCCCGAGCTTAGCTACAGTGAAACCACCGCCTGGCCGCCCGACAAGCTCTCCGCGCCCAACATGGCCTCCAAGCTCACCATCTCCACCATCGCCGACGTCCGCAACCAGATGTTCATGAGCGGCATCACGCCCTTCCCGCGCACGCACTGGGCCGTGCTCGCGCCCGCCATGAAAAAGCAGGCCGCCATTCACGAGAAAGTCGCCGGCCTCAAACTGCAAGGTCCCCTGAAGCACTACTGGGGCGAGCGCAGCCGAACCATCGGCGATTCCAACGGCTACAGCCTCTTCCTCGCGATGGGCATTCCCTTTGAAGTGAGCGACGAAATCGCCACCGACGGATGGACCTTCCTCTCCGACTGGGACGCCCAGGCCGTCCAGGCCGGCGAACTGAAATCCAACGGCACCACCTTCGTCCATCGCCCGAATCTCGGCTTCACCCTCGAAGGTGCCCGCGAAATCAAGGAAGACATGCCCGACCTGTTCGCCCTCAAGCACGAACTCGTCAAGAACCTCACTTCCGTTCCCTACGTCGAAGAAGACGTCCCCGCCGTGTGCGCCTGGTACCCCGAACGTCGCGCCGTGCTTGTCTGGAACCTGACCGAGCAACCCCAAACCCTGACCGTCAAACTCGGCGACACCCGCCGTCCCATCTCCCTCGCTCCCCTCGACTCAGACCTCCTCGAACTCCAATCCTGACCCAAAACACCAAAGGACCAAAAGGACGCCCCCCGTCCTTTTGGTCCTTTTCGTCCTTTATGCCCTTAATCCATCCCCGCCTCCCTGTTCACACTTCAAACTTCATACTTCTCACTTCGCATTCCCCCCCGCCGCCTTCATCAGCGCCCGCTCAAACAGCTCCGTCGCATGCTCCCACGTATAGCCCATCGCCTCCGCATGCGCGGCCTCCGACATCGCCTTCCACTCCGGCTCCGGCATATCCGCCACGCGCAGAATCGCCGCCGCCATCGCCTCCGGATCCTCAAACGGCACCAGGATCCCGCGCCCCTCGTCCAGCAGATCCGGCGCGGCCCCGCAAGGCGTCCCGATGACCGGCGTGCGGCACGCCATCGACTCCAGGATCGGCAACCCGAACCCTTCCGTCCGGCTCGAAAACAACCACGCATCGCAGCTCGCATAAATATCGCGGATCTGCGTCTGCGGCGGGCTCAACACAAACTCCGTCCCCGGCGGCAACGGCAGCTTCTCCGACGGCGGCAGCGCGCCAAACGCAACCAATCGAATCTCCGGCCGCGTCTGCCGCGCAATCTCCACCGCGCGCAACGCCACATCACACCCCTTGAACGCCGTCTCCGAATACATCATCCCTATCGTCGGCACCGCCTGCTTCCCGCGCGGCGGCGCATTGAACAAAACCGTGTCCACGCTGTTCGGCGCCACCGAAACATCGTTATCGCCATACTCATCCCGCGCGATATCCGCCAGCCAGCGGTGTACCACCACCTTGTGCAGCGGCAAGCGCCTCGTCGCTTTCACGCGCTCAACGGGTAGTCCGGGATGAAACTCTTAATGCT
>JAVEWL010000344.1:0-6212 GCA_034004565.1 FCB group bacterium
TTACGTGCTCGTGCTCGTACTCGTGCTCGTAATCGGCATTGTCTTCGTACAACCAAGAGCTCCCATTTGGACTTGGGAGTAACGAACACCGCTCGTGCCGGGTTGAGGGGGATAACCCAGAACACAATTCGATTACGAGCACGATTACGAGCACGAGCACGAAAATAAAGGACGGTCCCGGAAATACCGGATGAACCAAAACTTAAGGGCTCACGACCACGCGCATCCCCGAGCGGCTCTCCGCGGCGACGAAGGCCTCGGCGGCCTGCTCGAGCGGGAAGCGGTGCGAGATGTATCGTTTGGCGTCAACGGCCCCGTCGGCAATCAGACGGACCGCCTGCTGGTGGTGGCGCGGCATGGCGCCGTGCGACCCGAGCAGGAAGAGCTCGCGGTAGTGAATGATGTTCGTGTCGATGGGCACGATGCTGTTGCCCTTGGGCAGACCGCCAAAGAAATTGATGCGCGCGCGGTTCTTGGCCATGCGCACGGCGTCGGCCTGCGCCTCGGGCGAGGGACACGCGGTCAAGATTACATCCGCGCCGAGGCCGCCCGTCTCCGCCATTACCCGTGCGACCGTGTCCTCTTCCGAGGAGCAGATGTAGACGTCCGCGCCGATCCACTTCGCCATGTCCAGGCGGGGACGCGAGCGATTGATGAGGATGGTCCTGCTCGCGCCCATGCGGCGGCCCAATTCGATGAGCATCAGCCCCAGCGGGCCCGCGCCAATGACCACAAGCGTATCGCCCAACTTCACATTGCACAACTCGAGCCCGTTCAGGCAGCACGCCAGCGGCTCCGCCATCGCGGCCTCTTCGTACGACACGTGGTCAGGCACGAGGTGCACGGGACCGTGGTTCATTACCATCGGGTTCAGCAGCACGTATTCCGCAAAGCTCCCCGGAAACTGGTAACCCAGCGCGTAATTGATTTGGCAGTTGTTGCCGATGCCCGCCTCGCAGAACTCGCAGGCGCCGCAAGGTACGTCGCCGCCCATCGCCACGCGGTCGCCAATTTTCAACTTCGTGACGCCCTCACCCACCGCCACGACCTCGCCCGCGGACTCGTGGCCCATGATGGCCGGCGCCACGACGCGCGGGCTGCCGTGGTGCAATATGCGCAAGTCCGACCCGCACACCGCGCACGCCTTCACCTTCACGAGCGCGCTGCCCGGACCCACCTCCGGCGTGGGCACTTCCTTGACGACCAGCTTGTCCAACCCCTCGAACACCGCGGCTTTCATGCGTTTCCTTCCTGATCGGTTCTCGAATCGACGTACATGACCTTGTTTGCAAACTCGCGTTTGTCGCGCACCATCGCCAGGGTTTCCGGCAACGAATCGAGATCAACGCGATGGGTTATCAGCGGTTTCAAGTCCAGGCGGCCCGTCGCCATGAAATCGAGCGCCAGGCGCCACTCGTCGCGCGGCAGTACGCCGTAGGTCGAATTCCACGTGCCGGCCACGCGCAGTTCCTTGCGCAGGATGGCCCAGTACCCGTCCTGTGAAAGCGTCATGTCGCCCGCGGGGTTGCCCATAAGCACCACACGCCCGAAGGTCCGCGCGGAAAACATACACTGTTCGAATGCCTGCGACGCGCCCGAGGCCTCGACGACGAGGTCCGCGCCGCGTCCGTCCGTGGCCTCGCGAATCCAGCGCGGCGCATCGGTCTCACGGCCGTTGCAGGTGTTGTCGAAGCCAAGGTTGCGCGCAAAGTCGAGTTTGTCCGGGTCGACGTCGACCATGAGCACGCGCCCCGCACCCCAGGCCCGCGCCCACTGCGCGATCATCAGCCCGATGGGGCCCGCGCCGTAAATCGCAATTGCGTCGCCGACGTCCAAGCCCCCCTGGCGCAACGCGTGCACCGCCACCGCCGCGGGTTCCGTCATCGCCGCCTCCTCGAGCGCCACGCCGTCCGGCACCGGCACCAGATTCCACACCGGCACGCGCACGTACTCCGCGAACGCGCCGTCGGAACGCGAGCCGATGTAGTCGTAGTCCTCGCATTGGGCATACGCGCCCACGAGGCACGGCCCGCATTTGCGGCAGGGCAACAACGGAAACACCGCCACGCGCCGCTGCGACCATTCCTGCGCCACGTCCGGCCCCAGGGCCTCGACCACACCCGCGAACTCGTGTCCGGGTACCGTGGGAAAGCGGTAGGTGCCTTTCAAGAACACGCGCGGAATGTCCGAGCCGCACACCCCGCACGCGCCCACGCGCACCAACACCTCGCCGGCCTGCGGCGAAGGCGCCGGCATTTCCTCACAACGCAAATCGCCAATGCCATGCAGTACGCACGCTTTCACGATTGAAGATCTCCTTGCGGTTCATCAGAGGAAAGAGCATACCATACGGAGAGTTCGAAGCCTGGATCGGGTGAGAGCGTGTGGGGCAGCCGCCCCCGGCTGCCGTTCTTCGTCTCTTTCGTCTTTTTGGCAGCCGAGGGCGGCCGCCCCACACGGTCTACCCTCAATAAAGCAACGCGCGCACCAGCGCGATCCCGGCGAACACCAGCGCGAGGCCGCCCACGTTGTGCGCGAAGAAGTTCGCCAGCGCCAGGTGCGCCATGCCCGGCCGGGCATACAGCACCGTCTCGAACGCAAACGTGGAGAACGTGGTCAGGGCTCCCAGAAAACCCGTTACGAAAAACAGGCGCGCGCTCGGGTTCATCACGTTGCGATAATCCGCCAGCCCGAAAGCGACGCCGATCAGAAAGCACCCCGCCCAATTGACCGCAAGCGTGCCCCAGGGGAAGTTCGTGCCCCACAGGCGCGCCGACAGCAGCGTCGTGCCGTATCGGCACAATGCGCCCAGCGCTCCACCCGTCATTACCAATACCGCTTCGCGCATGAAGACCTCGTTCCGGAGCCCATCGCCCCTCAACGGATTCTATTCTCCCGCCTCGATGCGATCAACGGCGCGGCAGTGAGCTTCGGACACGGAACCGTTTACACGCGGCTTCGCGTCGGCCATAATGGGGGCGGCGCCCCGCTCTCGGGAATCTGTTCCGCGTTTTTCAAAGGAGCACCTGCCATGCCACCATTATTTCGCATCGCCACCGTCGCCGCGCTCTGCGTCCTGCTTATCGCCACTGCCGGCTGCGCCCGAAAAAGATCCATCTCGAATGCCGACTTCCGCTACGGCGGCTACTGGGGCGGGCCCGACGCCTACCGTGGCGAATTGTCCGAGTTCAGCCTGCTCGGGATCGACCCCACCCGCGGTATTACCGATGAACAGATCGCGTCCGCCTACACCAACGGCAAACCGGTCCGCATGAAACGCGGAAGCGCCATCCTGCTCATGCAATCCGGCGCGCAGTTCCCCGACGACGCCATGCAGCGGCTCATGGGGGAGCACTTCAAGGTCGGGCCCTTCTCCGGCGCGCCGCTGGGCAAGTCCGAGGAGGCGCAACCGCCCAACCTGTCCAACGCGCTGCGCCTCGCCGCGGCCCAGGGCGGCTACGATTACATCCTCTGCTACTGGGGCGCGCTTGAAACCAAGCAAACGGACCTTGCGGGCAAGACCGTATCGTGGGTGCCGGTGGTGGGACGCCTTGTGCCGGACGAGTCTCAGGAGATGCGCGTCCAGCTCAAGCTCATCGTCCTCGACGCCCGCACCGGACAATGGACCATGCTCGTGCCCGATCCCGCCGTCGGCAGCGCCGTGAGCGC
This sequence comes from FCB group bacterium, assembly GCA_034004565.1. Classification (GTDB taxonomy): domain Bacteria; phylum Hydrogenedentota; class Hydrogenedentia; order Hydrogenedentales; family SLHB01; genus JAVEWL01. The sequence continues at coordinate 3,670 of JAVEWL010000344.1, forward strand.
CCGTCTGGGTCGCAGCAACGCCGACCAGGGCCAAGTCGAGACCCTCAAAGAAGAAGCCTACAAGAAGCTCGTCGAAGAGCTGGTGAAAAACCATGTCGAAAACTGATCAAACCCGGAGCGATCGTCCCGCGGTCCACGTCATCGGCGCGGGATTTATGGGGGCGGGCATTTCACAGGTTGCCGCGCAGGCCGGTCATCGCGTCACGCTCGTGGATTCCAGTCGGGCGTCGCTGGACGCCGCACAAGCGCGCATTCGCGGGTCCCTTGAGAAGCTCGCCGCCAAGGGGCGCCTCGACGAAGCGCCCGAAAACATCGAGGCCCGCCTGGCCGTCACCACCGAGTTGCGCGCGGAGCCCGGCGCGGAATGGGTCATCGAATGCGTGTACGAAGACGTGACGGTGAAGGAGCCCCTTTTTCGCGAACTCGACCGGCTTTACGCGCCCGAAATCGTCCTCGCCAGCAATACCTCCGGCATTCCCATTTCGCTGCTCGCGTCCTTTACGAGCCGCCCCGAACGGGTCGTGGGTCTGCATTTCTTCGGTCCCGTGCCCATCATGCCGCCTGTGGAAGTGATCCGCGGCGCCAAGACCGCTGAGGCCACCTACGATCGCGCCGTGGACTTTGTGCGTAATCTGGGCAAGACACCGATCTGCGTGCGCGCCGACATTCCCGGCTTCATTGTGAACCGGATCCTCTGCCAAGCCATGCAGGAGGCGATACGGCTGGTGGAGTGGGGTATCGCTTCGCCCGAAGAAGTCGACACGGCACTTCGGCTCGCGCTTAACTGGCAGGCGGGCCCCTTCGAGATCGCCGACAACGCGGGCATCGACACCATGTGGCGGGTCCTGGTCGAGCAACATCGCCTGAACCCCAATCCCGCGCTTGCCCCCCAGCCGCTTTTGCGCGCCCTGCTCGACAGCGGTTGCCGCGGCCGCAAGACCGGCGCCGGTTTTTATCGCTATGACGAAAACGGCAAACGCGCCGGCCATTCCGTCCCGGTGGAAGCCTGCCTGGCAAAGGAGCCGTTCGCGGATTTCAGACTGTAGAAAGAATGGGTCTTATAGGTCTTATGGGTCTTATGGGTCTTATGGGAAACCCATAAGACCCATAAGACTTATAGGACCCATTCTTCCAAAAAAAGAGAGGGGCCTCGATCCCATTTGCGGGCGCAAACCATTCAACGGATCGAGCGGCCCCTCACTTTGGTCTGGGGCGACGTCCGTGTCGGCGTTGCCTTCGACCTCCGTGTCAATGCCCCCAGACCTATATCGGCCGCGCGGCTTGCCCCTTGAGCCAAGCAGGGCCGAGAAAACAGAAAAAGGGAAACGGTCCATGACCGCTTCCCTTTTTGGAACGAAAGGCAATTCTTAGGCTTACAGCATCTCGGCGATCTGCACGGCGTTCAGCGCGGCGCCCTTGAGCAGGTTGTCCGACACGACCCACATCGCGAGGCCGTTGTCGCACGACAGGTCTTCGCGGATGCGGCCGACGAAGGTCTCGCCGCGGCCCGCCGCGTAGCACGCCAGCGGGTAGACCTGGTTCGCCGGATCGTCCTGGACGATCACGCCGGGGGCCTTGGAGAGCAATTCGCGCGCCTGTTGCGGCGTGAGCTTGCTCTGCGTCTCGACGTTGACCGATTCGCTGTGGCCCGAATGCACCGGGACGCGCACGGTCGTCGCGCACACGCGGATCGAATCGTCGCCCATGATCTTCTTGGTCTCGTTGACCATCTTCATTTCTTCGGAGGTGTAGCCGTTGTCCTCGAACGCGCTGCTCTGCGGGATCTGGGGAATGCAGTTGAACGCGATCTGGTGCGGGAAGATGTTACACGTCGGCGCCTTGCCGTCGAGCACGTCGCGGACCTGCTGGTACATCTCGTCAAGCGCCTTGATCCCCGCGCCGGAGACGGCCTGGTAGGTCGACACGACGACGCGCGTGATCTTCGCGGCGTCGTGCAGCGGCTTCAGGACGACGACCATCTGGATGGTCGAGCAGTTCGGGTTGGCAATGATGCCGTTGTGCTTCTTAATCTGGTCGGCGTTGACTTCCGGTACGACCAGCGGCACGGTCGGGTCCATGCGCCACGCGCTCGAGTTGTCCACCACGACGCAGCCGTCGGCGGCCGCATACGGCGAATATTTCTTGCTGGTACCGCCACCCGCGCTGAACAGTGCCACGTCGACGCCCTTGAAAGAAGTCTCGGAAAGCACTTCCACCGGGATAGTCTCGCCCTTGTACTGCATCGTGAGCCCCTTCGAGCGCTCCGACGCCAGGAGCTTGAGGGACTTCACGGGGAAGTTCCGTTCTTCCAGGACCTGCAGCATCTGTCTTCCGACCAGGCCGGTCGCGCCGGCTACGGCAACTGTCTTCGCGCTCATGGGTACACCTCTTTTTTGTATTTTCCGCCCCGTCCAAGGGAAAAAGTGGTAGTAGTATACGCATGAACACGGCAAAATGCACACAAGGAAGAAAAGAACGAGGAACGAGGAACGAAGAACGAGGAAAGAGAGGGCCGGGAGAGCGAGTTCTCGCCCTCCCCGGTG
>JAVEWL010000345.1:0-6207 GCA_034004565.1 FCB group bacterium
CACCCCCAAACAAGTTTGGAGGTGGCATATCCCTTGGGGACTGTTTGAAGTGGATTCGATTGGGTGCCACCTTAAAGCAGGGCGACGTAGCACCGGGATAATTGACTCGCAGTTCTGTGCTCTTTCCTGCAGGCTTGTTTGGAAGCGTGAGATGGAGAAAGAAGTGGGCGGCCCGTGGGACCGCCCTTTGTGTTGTGGAAATGGGTGTTGCGTCTATTCTTCGGTCATGGATACGGGGGTGACCGTCTTCGTCGTGGGGTTGATGCGCAGGGTTTGGACTTCGAAGGCGCTCAGCGCGATGGTCTCTTCGACGGCGAGCGCGGGGAACGACAGTTTGACCTTGCGCGCCTTGCCGGTGGGTTCGAAGAGGCGGACGATGTAGCCTTCTCCGTTCTCGGCGGCTTTGAAGCAGGTCATCTGGACCGCGGGATCGTCGACGGCGACCAGGGGACCGGGGAGCGTGCCGTCGCCGTTGGGGAAGAAGGAGATCAGCGTCGGTTCTTCGTTGTGGGCCATGGCTTCGCGGTCGATTTGTTCGAGGCGCGCATCGAGCTTGCCGCCGTTGATCCAGAAGCGGTATTCGCGCATGCCCACGTCGATGCGCGGCTGGAAGCGGTCGAGGCCCTTCGGCGTGCGCTCCGGGATGACCATCGAGGAGTAGGCCGGGGAGCGCAGCAGCGACATGCGGATCTCGCCGTTCAGGAAGTCGGAGCCGTAGATTCCGTCGTTAATGACGCTTAGCGCCTGGCCGCGCTTCGGGCACGCCGCCGCGACCCATTTCTGCGCCACGGCCTCGTCGCCGTTGGCCGGGAGCCGCTCGACGCCGTAGGCGACCTGTCCGAGGTATTCCGCGCCTTCCAGCGTGGTCGGGATGCTCAATTTCAGGTAGCGGCGCGATTCCTGCCAGTGCGCGCGGACCTGCACCTGCATTTCGGTGCCGTTTTTCGGAATCGCATACCCGATACGGATGTAGGAGCGGCCGTAGGCCAGCAGCGATTCGACGACGGTGCGCACGGGACCGTCTTCAATCACGCGCACGGCCGGCAGCGGGTCGCCTTCGTGGCCGGATACGGCCGTGCCGTCTTCGGGCGACATCAGTTCGAATTCGCCCACGACTTCGCGGAAGCTCTTTTCCATTTCGCCCCAGGCGTCTTCGATATCGCGGACGACAAGCGGCTTGAACGCGCCTTTTGCGAGCAGGTCGACGCCGTCGACGGCATAGCGGTCGACCAGGCCGGTTTTGGGATTGACGACGACCACGAGGCGGCCGTTGTCGAAGACGAGATCGCCCGCGTACGGTGCTTTCTCGGGTTTGGGCAGCATCTCGACCTTGCAGTCGAAGCGGCTCATCTGCGACGGCGGCAGCGTGGCATCGAACACGAGGCGCTTGCGCCAGTCGACCGGTACGTTGGCGTATTCCTTCTCCACCTGGCAGGGGATTTCCTGTCCGTTGTGGAAGAGGGTCAGGTGCGACTCGATGGCCTTGTCCCAGTTGAAGTCGGCGATGCCGAACTCGCACACGAAGGTGCCGAAAACGGGATACGGGTGCGGGTTGTAGGCCAGCACGGGGATTTCGTTCTCGCCCGCCTTGGGCTGGCCGGACGCGAGCGAGAAGAACGCGCGCGCCTTGAGCCGCGAGATGATTTCGATGCCGTGATCGAGAATGCGCATGCCCTGTTCCTCGACGGGCTGGATGGACGAACCGGGGAGGATGTCGTGGAACTCCGCGGTCAGGAGATCGCGAAGCGCCTCGGCCAGCTCGGCGGCGGGGTAGGGGAGGCCGCACAGCAATGCGGCGGCCGCGCGCATCTTTTCCGTAGCGTAGAGTTCGTTTTCGAGCTTACGGTGCTTCTGCTTGATGCGCACCTGCGAGGTGTAGCAACCCCGGAAAATGGCGTTGATGTCGGCCTCGTGGCGCGGGATCGCGGCGGGGTCGACGGTGGCGAAATACGCTTCCGGCGTGGAGTGGACGATTTGGAAGTCCCCCGTCTGCGCGATGAGCTCGTTGATGGCCGCGATGTCCTGGCGCGACGGGCCGCCGCCGTGGTTGCCGACGCCCCAGAGCACGAGGCCGGTCTCGCGGTCGGGGTGGTCGGTGATGTACTTCTCGACCTTCTCGCGCGCTTTGCCGAGCGGAGCGTTGTAGAAGGTGTTGGCGCGGTGACCGAGAACGGTCGAGCCGTCGTAGCCGACCCAGAGGTAATCGTCGTTGGGCTGCGACCAGAGTTCTTCGTGCGGGCGGCAGTGCAGGTAGGAGGTGTAGCCGGATTTCGCGAGGATCTGCACGAGGCCGCGCGTGTGGCCAAAGGGATCGAAATTGATGGCCGTCGTAGGCACGGCGCCGAAGTGGCGCTTGAAGTATTCGCGGCCGACGAGGATCTGGCGCACAAAGGATTCGCCGCTGGGCATGTTGCAGTCGGGCTGCAGGAACCAGCCGCCCATGATGTGCCATTTGCCTTCGGAGACCAGGCGCTGGATGCGTTCGAACAGCGCGGGTTCGTGGTCGCGGACCCATTCGTAGAGGATGACTTCGTTGTGGTTGAAGACGAAGCCGTCGAATTCTTCGCAGAGGTCGGCCGCAGTGCGGAACGTCGATATGGCCGCCGCGACCCCTTCTTCCCACTCCCACAGCCAGACCGGATCCAAATGCGCGTTACAAACGAGGTGCAGCGACTTCATTGCGGAATCTCCCGATTGATGGATGCAAAACGGGGGGAAGCATAGCAGGATGGACAGGATGAAAAAAGAGCAAGCTCACCACAAAGGCGCGAAGACACAAAGAACCGCAAGAGAACGGCAACCACGAATGAGACGAATGGGGGATGGGTGTGCCCGAACGCAGCGCTCTGCACCCCAGCGTGCTCGTGGCCAAGTGGACGGAAAGCAGGGACAGTTTCCACTTTTGATCGGGGGGGGGTGGTTGACTGTTGGGGCGGAAGGGAGGCTGGGGGCTTCGTGGGACAGCTTTGGGGCTCATCAAAAGTGGAACAGTCCCTGTTTTCCGCCGCGGGGAATGGGTCTTATGGGAGCTATGAGAGTCATGGGAAGGCTGAGGAACTCTTCATCTTGCCAATCCTGTAAATCCTGTCAAAAGCTCTTGCGGTTCTTTGAGTCTTTGTGCCTTTGTGGTGATCTTGCTTTTCTGCATCCTGTCAAAAAAGACAACACCCCCAAGCCATAAAGCCGGCTTGGGGGTGCCACAACGTTTTTTGGGTTAGGCGGCCGGTGCGCCGTAGACTTCCACTTCGATGTAGTGGTTGGCGGCGTCGGTGGTGTTGCCCTTGCTGATGAAGCGGATGTAACGGCCCTTGGCACCCTTGGCATCAATCAGGCGGCCTTCGTAGCTCTCGACGTATTCCTTGTCGGTGCCGGCGCCCATGCCCGCGGTGTTATCGTGGTCGTTGTTGTAGACGGTGGTGACATCTTTGGCGAACTCGGGGTCGTCCGAAACCTGGACGACGACGTCAAAGTACACGCGGTCGTAGGCAAAGAAGTGCCACATCAGCACGGCGAAGATTTCGGACTTGGCGCCGAGGTCGACCTGCACCCACTGCTTGCCGGGCTTCAGTTCGACGACGCCCTTCTCGTAGGCTTCCTTGTCGCCGTCGGTGATCTGCTCGAGCTTGCCCATCGTGGTGTCGCTGCTGGCCGTGACGGTCTTGCCCTTCGCGAGGTTCACGGCGCCCTTCGGGGCCATGAACGGCGGGCGCTTCTTGAAGGACTGCGGCTCCAGGTTCGGTCCGAAATAGTTGAGCGGGGTGCCGCCGAAAGCCGGTTGCGGAAGTTCGATCTTGATGGCTTCCTTGTCGCCGGCGGGAGCCGGAGCGGCTTCGTCGGCTGCGAAGGCCGGCAGGGCCAACACACAAAACGCCATCGCCAATACCGCCACCACACTGCGTCGCGCCGTCAGCGCCGACAATACTTCGCTCATGATTCCTCCTTACGGTCATTAGTCCACAGGCTGTATACAGTTTCATTTCATGCCGCCGCGCGGGCTCATCCCGCGGCAACGGCAGTTTCCGGGCGCAGCCCCGGCCCGGGTCGTCGTACCGGCCGCGGCGGCGTGGAGCAGTGCCCTACCCTAATTGACGCCCGCCACGGCTTGGCATTCAATCGAAAATTATCTCGCTTGCGGAGCACGAATGTCAACCGCGCACCGCCGCCGGGAATCAAGGCGCTCAGGCGGCGGGCTTGCCGTAGACCTCCACTTCGATGTAGTGGTTGGCGGCGTCGGTGGTGTTGCCCTTGCTGTAAAGGCGGACATAGCGGCCCTTGGCGCCCTTGGCGTCGATGAGGCGTCCCTTGTAGTCTTCCACGTATTCCTTGTCCGCGCCTATGCCCATGCCGGAGGTGTTGTCGTCGTCGTTGTTGTAGACGGTGGTGAGGTCCTTGGCAAATTCGGGGTCATCCGAAACCTGTACGACGACATCGAAGTACACGCGGTCGTAGGCGAAGAAATGCCAGGTAAGCACCGCGTAGATTTCGGATTTCTGGCCCAGGTCCACCTGCACCCATTGTTTCCCGGGCTTCAGTTCTACGACGTATTTCTCGTTGGCTTCCTTTTCGCCGTCGGTGATCTGCTCGAGCTTGCCCATGGTGGTGTCGCTGCTGGCCGTGACGGTCTTGCCCTTGGCAAGGTTCACGGCGCCCTTTGGCGCCATGAACGGCGGACGCGTGTACATCGGCTTCTCGAGGTTCAGTCCGAAATAATTGAGCGGGGTGCCGCCGAAGGCCGGTTCGGGAAGTTTGATTTTGAGCGGTTCCTTATCTCCGCCGGGAGCCGGGGCGGCCTCGTCCGCCGCGAAGGCCGGAAGGGCCAACACGAAAACTGCCGTCATCAGTACCGCCACCAAGCCGCGTTGCGTCGACAGAGCCTTGCTCATGCATCCTCCTTGGGACCATAGGTCCACAGGCTGTCAATTGTATCGCGCCGCCGCACGGGTACTTTCCCGCCGCGGCGGTTCCGGGCGCAGCCTTCGCCCGGCTCGCCGCGGCCTTCGCAAAAGGCGTGGAGCCTTGCCCCAATCCAAATCCTGCCTTTCAAGACCCGGCGCTTAATCCGAAATGGTCTCGCTAATGCCCCGGCAAAGTCAATAGCCGCGTCGCACGCGCCACCCGCCGGCCGGCCGGCTTCCTTGACTCCGCCTCGGCCACTTTTGTACGATACAAAAGAGTGGGCTGGAACGGACCAGCGACGCCGGGATACGGCCAGGGGCCATCTGTCTGCCGGACAGGGATGGAATGCCCGTTGGGGATATTCTGGCGCGTCCGGTGCGAGTTCCGCTCGCTGAGATTTTGGTGCATGGCGCGGTCCATGGGCGGCGCACGAGAGGTTTCTTGTCCGAACGCCATAGTGCGTGTCGTGGGTTATTCCGATCGAAGTGAATGGGGTCGCAGAATCGCTGCGCGAAGGGTCGGGTAACGTTCGCCATTGTGGCCGATTTGGGGAGCATAGAAGCGGCAACTTGGTTTGCTATGACTTTTTAGTAGGGGGAATCAATGCCCACTGACATGAGGAGAGGAAAAGAATATGCCAAGTAACCTGTCCCGGACGTTTTCCAGGAAGTCGCTAGGGCGCATGCTGTTATGCGCCTTGGCGCTTGCAACGCTGTTGCCCATGGGCACGGCGGGAGCCAGTGAGGCGGACCTTGTTCTGCCGGATCTGTCCACTCACGACTTCATCGGCTCGATCAACGGCCACGAGTTGCTGTTGTTCGGATTGTTCGTCTGCCTCGGCGGCATGCTGTTCGGCTTGCTGCAGTATATGCAGATCAAGAAACTCCCCGTGCACCGTTCGATGCTCGAAATCTCCGACCTGATTTACGAAACCTGCAAGACCTACCTGCTCACCCAGGGCAAGTTCCTTGCGATGCTCTGGCTCATCCTGGCGGTCATCATGGTGGTCTACTTCGGCTTCCTGCTGGAATTCGGGGTCCTGAAGGTCGCCACGATTATCCTATTCAGCATCATCGGTATGCTGGGAAGCTACGGCGTGGCCTGGTTCGGCATCCGCATCAACACGCTGGCCAACTCGCGCACGGCTTTCGCCAGCCTGGGCGGCAAGCCCTTCCCCACGATGGACATTCCGCTGAAATCGGGCATGAGCATCGGTATGCTGCTCATCTCGGTCGAACTCGTGATGATGCTCTTCATCCTGCTGTTCGTCCCCGGTGACTGGGCGGGCCCGTGCTTCATCGGCTTCGCCAT
>JAVEWL010000346.1:0-6203 GCA_034004565.1 FCB group bacterium
TATGCAGGAACCCGTGGCTTCGACTTCGTTGAAATGAAAGTCGGCGTGCCACATGCCGGAATCCTGGTAACAGAACTTGGTGCTGTCCACGGAGCACAAGGGCACGTCGCCGTAGTAGCCCTGCGGCCGCATCCGATAGGGCACGCCGCCCCAGGGGAAATCCAGCAGCACGCGACCGTCCGCCGCGACGGCCTGGCCGCGCGTGCCTGCGTCGTAGGCATCGAGTTGGCGGACGTGCTCGGTCCACAGCGCGTCGACGCCAAGCGCCTTCGCCTCCGCGAGCACCTTCGCCGCGTGGGACAGGGGATCGCTGTCGTCCTGCGTGGTGGCGGCCGTGGCATAGATCACGAACGATTCGGGGATTGCGCGCAGCGTGGCCGTAGCGCAGGCGCCGGGAGACTCGTTGATGGGTGTGAAGCGTTTCGTCAGGCCGTGGGCAATGCGGCCCTCTTGCGGCGCCACCATGGGCGTGCCCAGACCGGCGGTGCCCTCGACCATTTCGTAGTCCGCCGCCACATCGCCCGCACTGCACACGAGCGAGGCGGTGAACCCGTCCGGAAAGGTTGCCTCGCCAGGGAAGTCCTGCGCTACCCAGAAGAGATCGTCATTCTGTCCCGCGCGCGGAGGGGCGAGCTGTTCGAAATCCTTTGGCGAATTGCCGCCGCCGAGGGTTGGATGCACCTCTCCGCCCGGCAGGATGGTGTCGCGGTGGCGCCACAGGCGGATGGCGAGATCGCCGGGCTGAAGCCTTTGGGCGGAGCCTTGGATGACGATCACGTTCCGGACCGCGCTGACGAAGATCTTCAATTGAAGTTTCTTGTCTCCGTTCTCAGCCGTCAGCACGACTTCGCGGGGATTTTCCCGGCAAGAGACTTTTCCCGATTCGGTTACAAACGGCAGGCGAAGGATGAGTTGCCCCACGGGCTTCGGGCAGGGGAAGTCGTAGTTGTTATACGCGCGGTACCAGGGGGCGCCCTTCACGATCGCGGGGTCGCTATTCTTCGCGCCCTCGATAAGCTCCTTCAAGGTGATGATGCGGTTCTCACCGGCAGGGAGGCGGCGGTCCCAGACATCGCTCTTGCCCACGCTGAGGGTGGGAGCGGAGTCGGGTCCCCATACGATCACACCGAGGTCGTCGTTACACAGACGGCGCGTGCCGGGTTCGAGACCCAGTGGGGAGGATGGTCCCTCGGCCGCGCCCGCGATGCCTGCCCAAAGCAGCAATAAGACCCATTGGAACCGCAGCATTTCTTAACCCTCGCACATACCCCGTTTTCATTCTGTCACGCCATCGTAGCATGAACGGAAACCAGACGTTATCTTCGTGGGTCGAACGGCGGACGAATTGCATATTGGCGGACCGCTGCCTGGCCGGTCCGAAATCGAGGAGAGGGAACGTGCGAGATTTGCTTAAAGTTGTTGTTGCGGTAGGACTTGTATGCCTGACGGGCCTGGCCGTTGCTCATGATACGGAGAAGGCCGGGTTCACGTCCGACGTGGATACAGAGGCCAAACCCTGGACCAGCGACGACCTGAACAACGATCCGAACGCGTTCCGGTTCGCGATTGTCAGCGACAATACCGGCGGCCCTCGCGAGGGCATCTTCGTGGAGGCCGTGGAGAAGTTGAACCTGATGCAGCCCGAATTCGTGATCGGCACGGGCGATTACATCGAGGGCTACGAGGATACGCGCGAGCAAATCGATGCGCAGCGCGAGCACCACATGAAGCAGGTCGCGAACCTCGAGATACCCATGTTCTTCGTGCCGGGCAACCACGATGTGGGCCGTCCGATGTGGGCCGAGTCCTACAAGGCGCGCTTCGGCAAGACGTACTTCCACATCATCTATAAAGACGTGCTGTTCCTGTGCCTCAACACCAACGACGGACCGGAATGCGGCACCGGCATCAGCCCCGAACAGGTCGAATACGCCAAGCGGGTGCTCAGTGAGAACGCCAACGTGCGCTGGACCTTCGTCATGCAGCACAAGCCGCTGTGGAACGACGACAATGCCGAGTGGAAACAGATCGAGGAGGCGCTCAAGGGGCGTAATGTGACGGTGTTCGCGGGGCACACGCACAATTACCTCAGCCAGGAGAATCACGGCATCCAGTTCATCACGCAGGCGACGACCGGCGGCGGCACGATGCTGCGCGGGCCCGAGCTGGGCGAGTTCGATCACATGGTGTGGGTGACGGTGACGGCGAAGGGTCCGAAGATTGCCAATCTCGCGCTCGACGGCATCCTCGCCCACGATTTCCGCACGCCGCAACAGGCCAAGGAGTATGCGGGGTTCAGCTTTGACCGCGCGGTAATGGCCACGCCGATCGCGCTCGAGGCGGGGCCTTTCCAGCGGGGCACGTCAACGGTGAAGATCACGAATCCTTCGGACAAGCCCCTGCGCGTAAAGGTGTTGTCCGAAGCGCAGGCGGGGGTCCGGGTCGAACCGTCCTCGATTACGGTGGTGGTCCCGGGCAAGTCGGAGCACACGGCGGAGTTGGCGATAAGCGCGGATGTGCCCGTCGCCATGCCGCAGATGCAACCGATCGTGCTGCATTGGACGGCGGCGTACGACAATTCCGGCAACAAGCCTTCCACGACGTTTTCCGGCGAGCGCAGCATCCCGGTGGATGCGCCGTATGCCATTCCGGTTGCGGCCGCGGCGCCGGTGATCGACGGCAAGCTCGACGAATGGGCGGATCTGCCCTTCCTGGTCAATCAACCCGCGCAGGTCTGGCACAACAGGCCCGCGTGGAAAGGCCCCCAGGACGGCGCATACCGCTTCGGCGTTTCGCGTGACGACAAGTTCGTCTATGTCGCCGTGAAAACGACGGACGACCAATCCTGCTTCGACGGCTGGAAGTACTGGGAAGATTTCGTGGCCGTGTTCGTCGATGCCCGCGCATCCGAAAAGGACGATCCCAAGACCGCCGTTTTCAATGTCTTCGCCGGACCCGAAATGAACATGGAACAGGCGGATGAATTCACCATGGGCAAAGCCCCCGAGGGCATCCTGACCGCCAGCGTGCCCACCGAAGACGGCTTCGCTGCCGAGTTCGCCATCCCCGTCGCCTACCTCAACGAACGCCAGGGCGGCGACTGGAAACAGTGCCGCTTGAACGTGGCCTTCGGCGATTTCGACCGCAACGACATGCGCGACGGCGTCTCGCTCCTGTACTGGCGCCCCGAATGGGATAAGGGCAGCGTACCCGCCGCCGTCTTCACGAAGTAACGCTCACCCGACTTCTTCGACGCCCCCAAACCCTCCTCCAGCAGGGCTTGGGGGCGTTCGGGTTTACCCTGAGGTGTAAAGAGAGGGTCGCCTGGCCACGCGAATACCCCCTCGCCACACCCCGCTGGAGTCTTCCCCCCTCTCCCCTTGGGAGAGGGTTGGGGTGAGGGCTCATGGGTCTAAGCAGTTCTTCGCTTACCCACACCCCCAAGCCATGAAGCCGGCTTGGGGGTGCCACAGAATCCAGCCAGAACCTCAGGGCTCGTCCGGTATTTCCGGGACCGTCCTTTCTTTTCGTGCTCGTGCTCGTAATCGTACTCGTAATCGGATTAAGAAACCGCCGATTACGAGTACGATTACGAGCACGAGCACGAAAAGAAAGGACGGTCCCGGAAATACCGCATGAACCAACCCCAGCACAAACAGCCCCCCTTCAATCCAAAATCGAAATTCGAAAATCCCCACGACTCCACCCCATCCCTCACCCTGCCTTTTGACCCCCGTCCCGGCCTGTGGTAGCATCCGTCGTTTACGTAAACCTTCAACGTGGGCGCTATAACCATGCTCGATATAAACGGACCGATGGGCTCGATGGCCGACAAGGCCGCCAAGACCAAAACCAGCGTGAGCGCGATCTACCGCCGCCTCCTGGGCTACGCTTGGCAATACAAGGGACGCCTCATCCTTTCGCTCGTTTTCGCGTGGTTCCAGGCCCTGTCGTTCGGCGCCATGTTCGTCTGCGCCGGCGTCGCCGTAAACACCCTCTTCAGCAAACCCGATGTTTTCAGCCAGCAAGTCGAAACGGCCGCCGGCAAATTGGCCGAATGGGCGCCCCCCGCCGTCGTGCAGACCTTCGTCGACAAAGCCCAGATCCTCTACCAGCACCCCATACAGACCATCCTCGCCCTGGTCATCGCACTCGTGGCGCTGACCCTCCTGGGCGGCATCGCCCGTTACCTCCAGGAATACTTCGCCGGCTCCATCGGCGCCCACGTCGCCGTGCGCCTGGCCGACGAGATGTACGAAAACATGATGAATCAGTCGCTGCGCTTCTTCGAACAGCATTCCTCGGGCGAACTGCTCGCGCGCCTCGCCAACGACGTGTTCGCGGTCAACCGCGGCCTGTCGGGCGTTTTCGTGAAACTCATGCGCGAACCCTTCAAGGCGATCGTGCTCATCGCCGGCGCCCTGTGGGTCAATCCAACCCTGACCCTCTCGTGCCTCATCGTGCTGCCCCCCGTGGGCTATATCATCGTGAGCATCGGCCGTTCCGTCAAACGAAACGCCCAACGCTCGCTCCAGAAACTGTCCGCCATGCAGACCCTCGCCAAGGAATCCCTCTCCGGCATGCCCATCATCAAGGGCTTTTGCATGGAACCCTACGAAGTCTCCCGCATGCGCGTCGAACTGCGCAAACTCGATCGCTTTCTCGTGAAAATGGTCCGCGCCGACGCCGCCGTTGGTCCCCTCTCCGAACTGCTGCTCATGATGGGCGTGGGCGGCTTCCTCCTCCTGGGCGCCGTATACGTCGAGCGAGGCTACATCGAGTCCGGCGACCTTGTGTACCTGCTCGGCGCCTTCGGCGCCATATTCGGTTCCATCCGCTCGCTCACCAACGTCAACAACCAGATCCAGACCAGCATGGCCAGCGCCGAGCGCGTCTTCGAATACATCGATATGAAGCCCGAAATCGTCGACGCGCCCGATGCCGTCGCCGCGCCGCCCCTGCGCGACGTCCTCGGCTTCAACGACGTCCGCTTCTCCTACGACGGCCAAACCGAAGTCCTGCGCGGCATCAATCTCCAGGTGAAAAAAGGCGAGATGGTCGCCCTCGTCGGCTTCAGCGGCGCCGGCAAGAGCACACTCGTAAAACTCATCCCGCGCTTCTACGACGTCACCGGCGGCAGCATCACCCTCGACGGCGTCGACATCCGAACCGTCACCCAGGAAAGCCTCCGCGGGCAAATCAGCATCGTCACCCAGGACAGCATCCTCTTCAACGAGTCCATCCGCGAAAACATCGCCCACGGCAAGCCCGACTACACCGACGAGCGCATCCGCGCCGCCGCAAAGGCCGCCCACGCCGAGGAATTCATCGCGCCTCTGCCCAACGGCTACGAAACCCCCATCGGCGAATCCGGCAGCAACCTCTCCGGCGGCCAGCGCCAGCGCCTCGCCATCGCCCGCGCGATCGTGAAAGACCCCGCCATCCTCATTCTTGACGAAGCCACCTCGAGCCTCGACTCCGAAAGCGAGCAGGCCATTCAGAAAGCCATGGACGAATTCGTCGTCGGACGCACCACCCTTGTCATCGCGCATCGCCTCTCCACCATCCAGCGCGCCGACCGCATCGTCGTGCTAGAAGACGGACTCGTCGCCGAAGAAGGCACCCACCGCGAACTGATCGACAAGGGCGGCATCTACCGCCGACTCTACGAGATCCAGTTCGCCACCGCCGAGCAGGCCGCGAAATGAAACCCTTTGCGCTCATCATCCTGCTCCTCGGCGCGGCCGCCTGCGGCAGCCCCGAACCGCCGCCGGCCAAAGCGCCCGCGCCATCGCCCCCAAAGGCCGAGCCCGCCGCAGAAGGCGTCCATGCCCAAATGACCACCGTCGATTTCGAAGGAAAGCCCCTCCCCGGCATGGTCCCCATCGCCACCCTGTCCGCCAACGCCTTCGACGAACCCATCGCCCGCGGCGGCGTAACCAACGAAAAAGGTGTCGCCACCATCATGCTTCCCCAGGAGACCAACCTCTACGTGCGCGCATGGGACCCGCAAATGCGCATGTTCGCCCACAACTTCTACGAAATGCCCGCCATGAAGGGAAACAGCACCGACCCCATGACCGTCATGATGGTCCCCGCCGCCGCCGTGGCCGCGATGTTCCAGGGAAATGACGGCAAGCCCCTTGCCAATGCCGACGTCAACCTCCTGCTCATCCACGCTCAGCGCGGTCCCTGGTGGCCGT